>JAGNRX010000079.1 GCA_017988355.1 Bacteroidales bacterium
GTTTCGGTAGAGAATAGAACCATAACAGCAAAGAATATAATTATTGCAATAGGCTCAACTTCCCCAAAGATAGAATCTCAGATTGAAAACTTAGTTGTTGAACCACTGGATGTCTTTAAGTCAAGAGTATTACCAGATAATATTGTTGTTGTTGGAGAAGGACCAGTTGCAATTGAGCTTACCCAAGCCTTTAATTTTATGGGCAAAAAGGTAAGTATGGTTCTTGAAAAAGATATATTTATGCCTTTGGCTGACGTCTATTTAAGCAACTATATTCAAACAAAACTTAAGAAAGACAGGATAAAGATTGTTGATAATAAAGGGGATATCTCAATTAAAGAAAGCTATAAAGATGGCGTTTTAAAGGTTGGGGAAGAAGACGTTCCTTGTGAGTTAATCATTAATGCACGTCATAGAAAAGCTAATCCACTATCTTCTGATATAGAATTTGAAATGGAGAACGACTATATTAAGGTTGATGAAAATTTTGAAACATCTGTTGAAGGCGTTTATGCAATTGGAGATGTGAATGGCAAGAGTCATTTTGCACATATTGCATCAGCGGAAGGTCTTTTTGTTGTAAATAGACTCAATGGGGTAAAGGAGAAAATAGACCTTACAAAGTTCCCTATGAATATGTATTCTCAACCAGAGGCAGCACAAATAGGTCATACCGAAAGCCAGTTGAAGGAAACAGGAGTCGATTATAAGATAAGCGAGTTCCCACTTTCAGCAAACGGTAAGGCTGTAACTGAAAATGCAGGCGAAGGATTTATTAGAATTCTTTCTGATAAGAAATACGGCGAAGTTTTAGGTGTTCAAATCGTAGCAAACAATGCAACAGATATGATAAACGAAGCCGCAGCCTATATGCAACTTGAATCCACAGTTTATGATATTGCAAAAACAGTTCACACTCATCCAACAATTTCCGAAGTCTTTATGGAAGCTGGATTTGAAGCCGTTGACCATGCAATACATAAATAATACCCCCGTCCAGATGAGCATTCAACCTGTCTTATACTCGTATAATTTACCCGATTACACGATATTTGAGTCAGAAAAGAACTTTGACTATTATATTGGTACGCCAGATGATACCTATATAGTTCTTGGACGATCAAACAATATCGAAAGGTCTATAAATTGTGAGAATGTAAAAAAAGATGGGATAGTTACATTGAAACGTCCCTCAGGAGGAGAATCAGTTATTCTTAGTCCTAATATGCTAATTTTTTCTTTTAAATATAGGAGTGATAGGATACCCAATCCACTTAAACTATTTAAGATAATTAATTCAAAACTAATAGAGAATTTTAGCATATTAGGAATTAAGAACCTGCACTCCAAAGGAATATCTGACCTAAGCATAGGCGATAAGAAGATAATGGGCTCCTCTATGTTTACCAAAAATAAGACTATCTTCTATCATGGAGTTCTCAATATTAGCCAGGACGTTGAGATTATTGAGAAATACTTAACTCATCCTTCCAAAGAACCAGATTATAGGGAGAAACGCTCTCATAGAGATTTTGTAACCTCACTCCAAACCCAGGGCTATAATTTTTCAAAAGAGCAACTAAGTAAAGCATTAGAAATATCAATCTTAGAAATCAAAGAAGCCTTGAATCAAAACTAAGGATTAATTTTCTAAATCCTTATATTAATTTTCTCTTTCTTTGAATTCATGAGCTTATGTTGGCAAGGTAGATGCTCTATGTTGCCAACATAGTTATGCTACCTTGCCAACATAGAGGCTCTATGTTGGCAAGGTAGTTTCATGGAAGTCCTAAAACAATATTTTATTAGCCCATAATATTTTATTAGTTAGGTAATTAACTACTTTAAACTAAGGTTCGGGAATTTCAGTTTAAAACTAAGTTTAATTTACACTTCTTTTCCTTAGTCCTAATTCTTGTTTACAGTTAGAAAAATGTAATATTCTTGTGATTTTATCCCTAAAAAATGCTTTCTTGTGAAAATAATATCGTTTTTATCCTTAAATTGAGGATTAGAAAAATAAGAATAAGTGATTTATTACATTATTTTACTTTTTAGAAACTAAGTAGGGATATAGGGTTTGAGAGGGTGAGTGAAATTTATTTTGCTTTATACTTGACAAAGGCTCTTTTATGTTGTATATTTGTAACAGAAAGAGTATTTAACGATAGCACAAGTATCAATTAGTTTTGTTGTGTGATAGAAAGCAATGGATGTTAAATACTCTTTCGTTTTTTATTTAAGCCCATCCCTTATTTCCCTTATTTCTTTATTAATTTCCTTGCTCCATCAATAAATTCTTTGTCAACCTTAAGTAGGTCTGCAAGGTATAAGGCTTCATTTGGAATTATCATTTCGAGGTCTTCTATTAGTGAATAGTCAATTTGGTTTGATATTTCATTAATCGATATTTCTTTTTGGCTATCATTAGGAATAAATCCTTTAACTCTTAACCTATTAGCCTCAGTTTTTATGCCTGAATAATGGGTTGTGGTAACTGAAAACGAATTATACTGTGATAGGATATTAAGAAAGCTATCCACAAGTGCTACTCCTTCTTTTGGGTTGGTTGTTCTTGCAAGCTCATCAACTAGAACCAAGTACTCTTTTCTTTGTTTTACTTTCTTTATTATATTATCTAATAGAAGGATTTCAGATGCATAGGACGATAAACCCTCTTCCTCGTTTTGATGATCCCCAATTGAACATAGTATATCTTCAACTAAAACAACTTCTGCCTCTTTTGCAGGGACGAAAAAGCCAAACTGGACTAAGAACTGAGATAAGTAAAGTGATTTTAGGAGTATTGTTTTCCCTGCCATATTAGCTCCCGTTACAAGACAGGGCTTATGTGTTAGAGTAATATCGATTGGCTGATATATCTTATTGGTTTCTTTTAGTTTTGCAACCAAAAGGGGATAGGAGAGTTGATTATAGGATATTCTGTTCTGAGTTGAAAAAACTGGTCTTGTGAAATGATTATTTGAAAAGTACTCTGCAAGAGCAAAACTCTTATCTATTTCTCCAATTAATTTGATTGCATTGATAAAGTCTTCACAATATGGCTTTAACTCATTAGAAAGTCTTTCTCTAATCTGGTTTTCAATTTCTTCAATCTCTAAGTAGATTTTGTTTATCTTAGTTTCATCATCCTCTTTCTTAGCTATTTCCCATTCTTTCCTCTTACTCGCTAATTCTTTTGAGTAGGCATTATAAATATAGAACTGACTTAGCATTAGACCCTCTGGATCGAGGATTTTTATTACATTATTTAGGTCTGGTAGATTTAGCTTGCCTTTTAGTTTATCTTCTAAGTAATTATCAATATCAAATAGGTAGGAGTTTAGTTTATAGCAAAAAATTGAGAATTGTTTGATTTGGAATAGGGAAATGTCGTCAAGGATTTGGTTCTGCTCCAATTGTTTTATTGTTCCACTTATATCGTTTATATGTGCAAGCACTCCCTTGACCTTTTTCAAGGTTTTAAGGTTGATTTCTTCTAATATATAGTTCTGACAGCTCTCAATAATGGAATATTGGCTTATAAGATAGTCTTTATCCTTTGAGAATTTGGTTTCTAATAACGCCTTCTTGCCGATAGATGAAGATATATCTAATTCATTAAATATGAAACTTAATCCATTATGCTTTTCTATTGCTTTTTTCAGTGTCATGGCTCTATATTTCTTTAATATTATAAATAGGTAGAGGGATTTCCTTCCTTAGTTCTTCAATTAATTTATCAGAATTTAGATTATAACCTGATGGAGAGGTGGGATTAACCGTTATTGCGATGAGATTGGTTTTTTGAACTACCTTTAGTTTTCCTCCTTTTTCAAGATAAGAATTTATGTTTTCAGGTGTGCAAAATACTCTTGTGAAATCTCTAATTATTATCTCTATATCCTTAATGTTTTTCTGAACTCTAAGAAATTGAATTAGCTTATCGGTTATTATTCCTGAAATAAAAATCTTAGTAATATTTGAAGTAAATTTCTCCTTGTGTTTATCAATCATTAGGATTGAGGGAATCTCTAAGTCGATTATATTATTATCTTTATCAATTGAGTATATACCATTTTCAATTTCAAGTAGTTTTTCTGCAAGTTGAGGTTCAATTGCTTCAAGTTGAGTCATCCTATAAATAAAACTTGTCTTTCTAACAAGGGTTTTCATATTAAAGGATAGGGCAGCACCTGTGGAGAGAATCATTGCCTCAGTAATGGAAGGAGATCCAAAACTCATCCTCGACAATGCTCCATCTACCAAAACAATATCAGCTCCAAAGCTTTTAATTTCTTCAATCACTTCTTTAAGCCAAAGAGAATTTGAGGCTCCAGCAAGCACAACTTTTCCAGAGCTAACGGACTGAGCATAAATTAGCCTACCAAGGGCAGTTGAACGCTTACTTAAGGAGAGAATATTGGAGGTTATTTGTTTTTGGGGGTAGAGAAGTTCCGAGGTTGCAAAGATTGTATTTGGGTAAATTGTAATCTCTGGCTTGGATGTCTTTGTTACTTGGTCTGTTTTTTCACCGTCAATCCCAATTGATGTGATTCCGACAACGGTATTAGAAAAAGAACACAAGCGAGAGAGGACATAGTTTAATGTTTCAGTCTTTCCTGTGTTCTTTTCAGTACCTACAAAAGATATACTCTTGTATTTTAATATGTCATTAATGAATGGCAATTAATTATTAGTGTTTCTTTGTTCTTTCGTGGCGAGCTAAGTGAGATGGCTCTAAAGATAATCTGTCACCATGAAGAAGGCTTGCAACCCCATCGCTCAATTCTTCTGCTTTTAGGAAGTCAATATCACATTCGCACTCGTTAGAATAATTAATTGGTTCGGTATAGGTTGTTATAACTCCTTCAAAGTTTCTTAAAACAATCTTTCCAGGACTTTGTGAGATGATATACTGAGGCATAACAGGAGTTTTTCCTCCGCCACCAGGAGCATCAACAACAAATGTTGGCACTGAATATCCTGAAGTGTGACCTCTAAGGTTTTCTATTATCTCAATTCCTTTTGAAACAGGAGTACGGAAGTGTTCAAGTCCCATTGAAAGGTCGCATTGGTAGATATAGTAAGGACGAACTCTCATCATAACAAGCTTTTGAACTAATTTCTTCATTACTCTTGTGTCGTCATTAACTCCTCTTAGCAAAACAGATTGATTTCCTAATGGGATACCAACATTTGCAAGCTTTGCACAAGCCTCTGTTGCCTCCTCAGTACATTCATTTGGATGATTGAAGTGAGTGTTTAACCAAATTGGGTGGTATTTCTTTAGCATATTCACTAAGTCATCAGTAATTCTTTGAGGGCATACAACAGGTGTACGAGTCCCTATACGAATTATTTCAACATGAGGAATAGCTCTTAGTCTTTGAATGATTGATTCTAACATCCTATCGCTAACCATTAAAGCATCTCCTCCTGAAAGAAGAACGTCTCTAACTTGTGGTGTGCGTGCTATATAATCAATTGCGTCTTGTATTCTATCTTGTGGGCTTTCGTGGTCATTTTGTCCTGCAAATCTTCTTCTTGTGCAGTGACGACAATACATTGAACACATGTCTGTGATAAGAAATAAAACTCTATCTGGGTAGCGGTGGGTTAGACCTGCAACTGGTGAATCTTCATCTTCGTGAAGTGGATCCAAAAGGTCAGCATCTGCTTGATAAAGTTCTGCTGCTGTTGGAATTGCTTGACGACGAACAGGACAATTTTTGCTATTGCTATCAATAAGACATAAATAGTATGGTGTAATTGCCATACGAAGAGTCTTTAATGACCTCATAACACCTTCTTCTTCTTCCTTAGTTAGGGTGATGTGCTTCTTTAAATCATCAAGTGTTT
>JAGNRX010000080.1 GCA_017988355.1 Bacteroidales bacterium
TCATACCAAGAGATAACCTTAACCATATTTCCGTCCATAACCATTGTTAGTTTTGAATCGAAAATTGAAGAATAAGGGTTTCCTACGATATCACAGCTAACGATTGGATCTTCTGTGTATTCTAAGATTCCTTTCATTGGACCTTCTGCTGCTTTTTTCATTGCTGCATTAACTTCTTCTTTAGTTACTGTTTTTCCTAATTCAACTGTTAGGTCAACAACTGAACCATCTGGAGTTGGAACTCTCATTGAAAGTCCGTCTAATTTTCCTTTAAGTTCTGGTATAACTAAACCAACTGCTTTTGCTGCTCCTGTGCTTGTTGGGATTATTGAAACTGCTGCTGCTCTTGCACGGCGAAGGTCTTTATGTGGAAGGTCTAATATGCTTTGGTCGTTTGTGTAAGCGTGAATAGTATTCATGATACCTCTTTTCACTCCAAAGTTATCGTTAAGTACTTTTGCAATAGGTGCTAAACAGTTTGTTGTACATGATGCATTTGAAATGTAAACCATGTCTTTTGTTAAGCTTTCGCAGTTAACTCCTAATACTACTGTTGCATCAACATCTTCTGGTTTGTCTGCTGGAACTGTAAGAATAACTTTCTTTGCTCCTGCTTTGATGTGTTTGCCCATTTTTTCTCTATTACGGAAAATACCTGTTGATTCAACAACGATATCAATGCCTAGTTCTCCCCATGGTAGGTTTTCGGGGTCTCTTTCTGCATAAACTCGGATTCTCTTTCCATTAACTACTAAAAAATCTCCATCTGCATGAACTTCTCCGTCAAAACGTCCATGAACAGAGTCATACTTTAGTAAATGTGCTAAAGTTGTAGCATCTGTTAGGTCGTTTATTGCAACAACTTCCATGTTGTTTTTTCTTTGCATGTTTCTAAAAGTGATTCTTCCGATACGTCCGAATCCATTGATTGCTATCTTTACCATTGCTTTTAATTTTATGTGATTAGTAAATATGTTTAAAACTAATAGATTGATACTGCAAAATTATAATTTATATTTGACTTAAAAAAGGTTTTAAGGGTTTATTATTTATTTAGTATCAATTTGTTTTTCCTATATAGTTCTCAAAAGATTGCCACAACGCATTGTAGTATAATTCTCCTTGTAGAACGGAACCTCTATTTGTTAAGCTTGTTTTCCTATTATCCATAAGCCCATTTCTACTCCAGTTATCAGAACATCCTTTTGAGCCCATAATTTTGTAGAAATCCCAGATAGCACAATTTGATGTTTTGGCAACCTCAATCAAATCCTCTGTTGCCTTTTCTAACCTTTGATTGGGTTTATTGTTTACATAGTAATCGTAGGGCGTGGTTAATAGGATTGGAACGTTTGGATTATATGTTCGAAGTCTTTTTAATAGTTCTTTGATACTGTGTTTAAAGCTCTCTGATAAATAGGCTGGAGAATAGGCTGCACTTTCTCCTAATGAGATTACAACCATATCAAAGCTCATTGTTTTTAGTAGTGGTTCTATGTTTGGATTTAAAACAGCTTGGTCTATGTTTATATTGTTTTCTGAAATGATATCGTATATAAAGCCTGCATTATTTGACTCCAAGTAATGTCCGTAAATAATAAAGTTCTCACTCGAATTATTAGTAATACTCAAACTAACAGTCTTTATTGGGTTTGTTATTTCAAATAATGTATAACCCTTATCTTCAAAATAAATTGATTTATATGATGTTTCAATGTCTTTGATATAAATATTGATTGAGTCATTAAGGGGACTATGATATAATCTAAACTTCTTACATAATAAGTCTTCATTCTTATCATAGTCAGCAATCTCATAGTCAAACTCTTTCTTTGGCTTAATGTTTGTTATCTCATCCCAAAGCATTCCTTTTCTGCTTTCAAGTCCAGAAAGGGTTAAGGAAAGATTGTGATAGACTTGAGCAGTGAAAACATCATCCGTAGTTTGTTTGTCACCAATATGAAGAACCCTAACTTGATCTGTACCTAATGCAATTGTTTGTTTCATCTTTTCAAACAAAGTATCAAACCTTTTCTCAGAGCTACCAAAGAACTCAATCTTATTATAATAATAATTGATAAAAGGATAGTTTTCAATCTTGACAAACTGAGAGAAAGATTCTAAGTTTAGGAATAAAAAGAGCAGAAACAATATAAGTCTAATAGGCTTTCTCATTTCTTCCTTAAAGATTCTTCGTTATCTTTCTAAATATTGTTTCAAGGCTTTGTCCTGCAAGTAAGTGTTGAGTGTTGTCATCAGCAACCACTAAGCCATTATTAATAATTATTGTTCTATCACAAACAGCCTCAACCTCTTGCATAATATGTGTTGAAAGTAAGACGGTCTTATCTTTTCCTGCATTCTTAATAAGTTCTCTAACCTCAATTAATTGATTTGGGTCAAGTCCTGAGGTAGGCTCATCAAGAATTAAAACCTCTGGGTCATGAATCATAGCCTGAGCAATTCCAACCCTTTGTCGATAACCTTTCGAAAGAGCTCCAATCTTCTTATTTACTTCCTTAGTCAGTCCAGTAAGCTCAATCATATACTCTGTTCTTTCCTTCTTTTCCTTGCCCAAATTATGAATGCCAGCAATAAAAAGAAGAAATTCCCTAACATACATATCAAGATATAAGGGATTATGTTCTGGAAGATAGCCTATTTTCTTTCTAACTTCAATTGGGTCATCAAAGATATTATAGCCACAAACACTAACACTCCCCTGGGTTGGAGGAATAAAACAAGTAATGATTTTCATCATAGTACTTTTCCCTGCACCATTAGGACCCAAAAGACCAACAATCTCTCCTTTATTGATTTCTAAAGAGACATTATCTAAGGCTTTTTGCTGACCATATATTTTTGTGAGATTGGAAATTGAGATCGACATAGTTATTCAATATTTGAAATGAACTGCGAAATTAAAATAAAAAATGTACTTTTGCAAACTATAAGAAGAAATAATTAATGAAGATTACCGCAAAAGACAATGTATCACTACTTAATTTAGTTTTGGAATCCTTCCCTGAAGTGTCCATCTCGAAGGCAAAGAAAATGATAATTTATGGTTGCATAGCCTATAGAGGAGCAATAATAAAAAGCCCAGAGCTAATAATAAGCAAGGGAGAAGAAATAGAATACTCAAAATATTCAGGAGGAAGACATATAGCAAGAGAGAAAACAGATGTTCCAATTCTTTTTGAAGATGAAGATATAATAGTTGTTTTGAAAGCAGCAGGAATTCATGTTGATGCAAAACCAAATGAAAAGACTAAATCGCTTTATGCCCTAACTAAAAGTTATGTTAGAAGGAAGTGGGGAATAAGACAAAACCTATTTGTTATTGAAACACCAGAAGACGACGAAGCAGGTGTATGTTTATTCGCCAAATCAAAACAAGCACAATTAGTACTAAAAAGAACATTCCCACAAGCAAAAAAAGAATTTCACGCACTAATTGCAGGCAAACCAAAACACAAGAACGACAAATTAAACGTTTGGCTTAAATCAGGCACAAAGAATAGAATATTTGTTGAAAAGCAAGATGCAGTAGGAGCTCAGTTATGCGTAGTCCAATATGAAACGATAGAAAGCTTTGGAGCCTACACACATATTCTTGTAACACCACATACCTATTTTGAATCTCAAATACGTTTTATACTAAGCAGCATTGGCAACCCTGTCATAGGAGACCACCGCTTTGGAGCAAGACAGATATCAGAGAACTTCCTAAAACTATACTGCACATCCCTACAACTACAACACCCAATAACAGGGAAGAGAATAAGAATTGAAACCTCTCTACCACTAACCTTTAAGAATGTAAACCTACCGATATTTGTAGAAAAAGGAGGAAAGGAAATAGCACTAGAAAGAGGAGAAAAGGAAATTAAAACAGAAGAAGAAGATAATATAGAACAATAAAGAAATACTATTGCTCGTTTGATAGTCCTTAGTAAAGAAAATCGGAGAGTTGTCCGAGTGGTTGAAGGAGCGCGCTTGGAAAGCGCGTAAAGCTCTAAAGGCTTTCGCGGGTTCGAATCCCCCACTCTCCGCATAAAAGAAAAAGCTTCGTTTATTTATTTAAACGAAGCTTTTCTTATTAATTTAATATTGAATTATAGTCCTAAAGAAATACCAGCGCTAAAAGGATAAACTTCTATTTCTTTATTATCTTTAAACATTGGGGTTAGGGAGTATTTCACATAAAAGTTCATTATATCCCATCCAAATCCTACTTGAAGGTCTAGCTTTAATGGTTTGACATTATCGTATTTCGTTCCCCATCTTTCTTCAACTTCTCCGCTTAATTCTTCATAGTTTCTTTTGAACCCTGTTGATGAAGATTTGAAATTAACTCCAGCAATTGCTCCAACATGAAGCTCTAAGCTTTTAACAGCCCTAAACCTTACAAATAAAGGCAAAGTAACATAGCGAGCCACTAATTTACTTTTAGCATCTATTGCAGGATTCGTTTCAAAGCCAATTCTTTTCTCTGTTCCAATCTCTCTTAGCTTAACATTATTATCAAAGCGGAATATATTTGATTCGTATCCAAGTCCTGTTGATATCTTCCATCTTTCATTCCAACCTAATTTGAATCCATATCTAAATCCCATTGTCCAGCTATTACCATATCTTAGTGAGTATTGATTTTGTGGTGAAGCAAAGAGACCATCAACATTGCTAACCTTATTAGACCAGTTTAATCTTCCATAACCAAATTGAAACCCAAAGTCTTCTGTAATATGTTCATCATAATACCACTTTTCTTTCTTCTTTTCAACGCTATTAGGTGCCAACAAAATTTTATCTCCTTTACTTGATATTATATTCCCCTCTTTATCAATAGAAATGTTTCTGTTCTTTCGGTGAGTAGGACGATATAGATATACTATGTTAGAATCGTTTATATTTATATCTTCACTAGGATTATAAATAGAATCGTTATAATCATTATCAAATGCTTCCAATAAAGAAGATAATTTAAACGTATCTTTTATTATATTTGTAGTAGCATTATCTTCTCCATTTGTTACATCATCCTCTATGCTATAAGCAATACTTTTTGTTCTCTTAACTTTAGTGGGGTCATTAATATCTATAATATCAGCATGATGTGTCATAAGAGTATTGCTTTTATAATCCCCAATAAGTTTTGAGCCTTCTCCTTGATTACTAATTTCAATATCTCTTACTCTTCCATTAAAATCTATAACTGATCCTTTCCCCATATCCAAAATTGCTGCGGTTGCATTAATAGAGTTAAATCTTATCTTTGAACCTTCTTGGGCGAAAATGTTTAATACACCAAATTTAACTTCTCCTTCTAATGTTATTTGTGCACTGCCCCATAAATTAAATGTACCGCTTTCGTCTGTAATAATATCTTTTTTTATAGTAACATTAGAGCTAGATTTTAAGAAGTAAGAGTAAACATCGTCTGCTAATTCTAATATGATAGTAAAGTCACTTAAATCCTTAGCCTTACCTTCTTCATCTAAGAATAAATAAGGAGAACTAATGCTAAAAATATTATTTTTCAATTGACAGAAACTTGAAAGTTTTTCTTTTTCATTTTCTTTCATATCTCCAGTTAAGTAGATTGCATTTTCCTTTCCTGATTTGATAGTAATAGGAAGGCTTGACCATATTTGCACTATTTTTATTCCATCTCCATAAGCACTTGCATTTGTCGACTTATTCTTAATAACCTGCTTTATCGTTATCTTTTCTTGTGAGAAAGCGTTGAAAGATAATCCTAAAACTAGGATTAGAACTAGTAAATTCTTGGTTTTCATATCTTTTAATTTTAATTGTTTATACTA
>JAGNRX010000081.1 GCA_017988355.1 Bacteroidales bacterium
AAGTCAAGACCAACAACTGTTAAGACAAGAATTATTGGTAATAAGGTTCAAATGCTGAGAGTTGACCAAGAGATTAGCGATCCACTAAAACAAGATGATGAAGTAAACTTCATTAAAACAATAAAGGATATCATAGAATCAAAGAATATTGATGCAATTATCTTCCAGGACTATGATAAGGGAGTGATTACTGAAAATACTATTTCAGAAATTGTTGATATTGCTAATAAAAAATCTATTCCAACAGCGGTTGACCCTAAGAAACGTAATTTTTTAGCATATAAAAACGTTACATTATTTAAACCCAACCTAAAAGAATTAAAGGAAGGCTTGAAAATAGATTTCGACTTACCAACAATTGACAATTTGGTTGACGCATCAAATCTACTGCAACACAAGCTTAATGCTGATATGATCTTTGTTACTTTGAGTGAATATGGAGTTTTTATTGCTGACTACAAGAAAACAAAAAACAATATGGTAGTTGTTCCTGCACATCATAGGGCAATTTCTGATGTTTCTGGTGCTGGAGATACTGTAATTAGCATTGCTGCACTTTGTTTGGCAATTAAACTTCCATTTAAGGCAATTGCAGAAATATCAAATCTTGCAGGGGGTTTAGTTTGTGAACAGGTTGGAGTTGTACCTATTGATAAAGAACTTCTACTTAGCGAAGTCGAAAATAAATTATAAACCAAAAAAGACCAAAACATTATGAATAACTTTGAATTTTATAATCCTACAAGAATAGTTTTTGGAAAGGATACAATTAAGAAACTAAATAGATATATAGCTCAAGATAGCAGAGTGCTTATCACTTATGGTGGAGGAAGCATTAAGAGAAATGGAGTTTATGAACAAGTTATTGAAGCATTAGGAAGTAGAGAAGTTTTTGAGTTTTCAGAGATTGAACCAAATCCTCACTACGAAACATGTATGAAATGTGTGGAATATGCAAAAGAAAAGAATATCGACTTCATTCTTGCAGTTGGTGGAGGAAGCGTTATTGATGCTACGAAGTTTATTGCAGCGGCTTTCTATTATGAAGGCTATGCTTGGGATATTGTTGGACTAAGTAAGAAGGTTGAAAAAGCACTTCCTTTTGGCACAGTCCTAACCCTACCAGCAACAGGCTCTGAAATGAATGCTGGTTCTGTTATAACTCATAAAGCAACTAAAGAAAAGAAATCTTTCCGCTCCGAACTATGTTTTCCTAAGTTCTCTATACTTGACCCACTTGTTACAATGACTTTGCCAAAGAAACAAATCTCAAACGGCATAGCTGACACATTTATCCACGTTATTGAACAGTATCTAACCTATCCTGTAAATAATCAAATATCTGATCGTTTTGCAGAAAGCATTCTTATAACCCTTATTGAAGAAGCACCGAAAGTATTTGCTAATCCAGAAGATTATGACGTTAGAGCAAACCTAATGTGGGCTGCAACCTTAGGACTAAATGGTTTAATCGGCTCTGGAGTTCCTCAAGACTGGGCAACACATATGATAGGTCACGAGCTTACAGTTTTGCATGGCTTAGACCATGGAGTAACTCTTGCAATTGTTCTTCCAGGTGTTATGAAAATTATGAGGGAAGAGAAAGCTGAAAAGATTCTTCAAATGGGAGAGAGAGTTTTTGGAATAAAGGAAGGAGCAAGAGAAGAAAGAATAAGAAAGACTATTGAAAAGACCGAAGCTTTCTTTGTGTCTATTGGCATTCCTACTCGACTTTCAGATGTTCAACTTGATGAAAAATGCATTGAACCAATTGTTCAGAGGATGATTGATAGGAAATGGTCGCTTGGAGAGAATGGAACAATTAATCCAGAGAAAGTTCGTTTAATCCTTTTAGATAGATTATAGTATCCAGAAATGAAGCAAATATTTTTATTCCTAACTCTAACACTTTTATTTACTTTAGGCATAAAGGCACAGAAAGGCCCGCCCAACATACCTCACTATGATGAAACAAGAATTCATTTTGGTGCCTTAATAGGTTATAATCAATTTTCTTCGCTTCTTAGAGTTAAAGACCCTTTGCCAGAACCTGACAAAGTTATTGGAATGAATAATCCCTCACAACATGGTTTCCAACTTGGGGTTATTGGAGATTTAAAATTATTTGAATACTTAAGGCTAAGACTTTCGCCAACCATTAGTTTTGGAGATAGGAAGTTTAATTATAATGTAATTGATAGAAAAGGAAGATATGTAACTGAGTCAACTAATGTTGAGGCAATTTACTTGGAGGCTCCACTTGAATTTAAGATACAATCGAAACGCTGGAGGAATTTCCGTCCCTACCTAATTGCTGGTGGGAAATATGCTTATGACTTAGCGTCTTTGAAAAATAAGAAGATATTTGAAGAAGACCTCCTTTTAAGATTAGAAAATAATGATTTTATGTACACCTTTGGAACAGGGTTTGATTTCTACCTCCCTTACTTTAAATTTGGAATAGAGCTGAAATCCTCCTTTAGTTTCAACAATATGCATATTCCAGAACCACAAAAACCATATTCTAACATAATAGATAAATATAAAACAAGGATATTCTACGTAACCTTGACCTTTGAATAGGGTATTAATTAATAAAATCCTAAGTCTTGCACCACTTGGTCTTGAAATGGGCAAAAAACAAAAACATGATAAAAGAATTTGAATTAAATGTATTGCCTGAGGAATTAGTTGATACCGAAACATTAAAAAGGGCTGTAGCCAGAAAAATTAGTGTTAGAGAGAATCTTATTGGAGACTTTGAACTTTTAAAGAAGAGTATTGATGCAAGAAAAGCCTTAATCACTTATAGAATTAAGGTTCAGCTAACAGTTCTTGAGCCAGAGAGACCTTCGCTTGAAAAGGTGGGGGAAGAGAAAGAAATTGAACTTGAAATTGAACCAGTAGTTGAAATAGTTGAAACTCAGAAATACCAAGACGTACGAAGTGCAACGCCAGTTATTGTTATTGGTGCTGGCCCCGCTGGACTGTTTGCAAGTCTTAAACTTATACAAAAAGGATTTAGACCAATCATTATTGAAAGAGGAAACTCCGTAAGCGAGAGGAAGAAAGACCTTGCCCAAATTATCCGTCAAGGAGAAATAAACACAGAATCTAACTGGTGTTTTGGAGAAGGTGGAGCAGGAACATTTTCTGATGGTAAGCTATTTACTCGTTCCAATAAGAGAGGTAATATTTCAGAAGTCCTAGACCTTTTTGTTGAACACGGAGCTGATAAAGAAATAATGATTGATGCTCATCCTCATATAGGAACTGATAGACTTTCAACAATAACTAAAAGTATTCGTCAGACGATAGAAACCTACGGTGGCGAATATCATTTCAACACAAAGGTTATTGACTTAATTGTTAAGGACAATAAGATTAAAGGAGTTATTACTGAAAAAGGTGATAAGATAGAAAGCGAAATCGTTGTTCTTGCAACAGGACATAGTGCAAGGGATATATATTACTTATTCCATGAAAAGAACTGGGCACTTGAGGCTAAGCTTTTTGCAATGGGGGTAAGAATAGAACATCCGCAAGAGTTAATCAATCAAATCCAATACCACACGCCTAAATACTCACAGCTACTTCCACCAGCTACTTATAGCGTTGCACATAGCACTAAGGACAAGGCTCGAGGTGTCTTTTCATTTTGCATGTGCCCAGGAGGTATGATTATCCCTGCTTCAACTGGAAAAGAAGAACTTGTAGTTAATGGTATGTCTAACTCACTGCGTAACTCACCATTTGCAAACTCTGGAATTGTTGTTAATGTTAAAGAATCAGATGCAAAGAAGTTTTCCGAATTTGGAGAATTGGCAATGTTGAAACTCCAAGAAGAGACAGAAAAGAATATGTTTATTGCTGCAGATAAGACAATGGTTGCACCAGCACAGCGTTTGACAGACTTCATTAAAGATAGGAAATCATCCGCTCTTGCACCAAGCTCATATCTTCCAGGACTTCTTCCTTCCAATATGAGTAATATTTTACCAGAATTCATATCTACAAACCTTAGAGATGCATTTCTTCACTTTGGAAAAACGATGAAAGGATTTATTACATCGGAAGCAAATATCATAGGACTTGAATCACGCACCTCATCCCCTGTTCGTATTCCAAGAGATAAGGACTCACTTCAGCATATCCAAATCTCAGGACTTTATCCATGCGGAGAAGGTTCTGGCTACTCAGGAGGAATTACATCAAGTGCTATTGACGGCATAAACATAGCAGACAAAATTGCAGAAACCTATAAATAGAAAGATTAAAGCCAAAAAAAGCTAATCTTTTTCTATTATTGCAACACACCTAAACCCTATTGGATTACCATTAGGGTTTATTTTATTGTCAAGAACATACTCTTTAACATTATCAGTCAAACCATAAATCTGCCCTCTTTTCTTATTTATCAACTTAGACAAGGGAGGGTTATCAGTTATCTTAGCATTAGAAACTGCATTTGCATAATCAAATTCAGAAGGAAGCGAGAAGGTGATTTTCTTAACCCCCTTTACCTTATAATTATAAACTTCCGTCCTCCACTTACAATAATCCAGACACTGATCATAAGAAATCCCAATCATAGGATAATCACAAGAAGGCTTTTTACTTGACTCCTTATTTATACTAATATGAATTGATGTAGGCGAATAAGAGAAACACTTATTATAATGCTTTTTGAAAATAACGGTATCAAAGATTGTAGAAGCAAACTCTTTAGAATTTTCCCCATATTTGTTCTTAGTATAATACTGATACTCCCTCCAAGCATCAATTGATACCTCCGCATTATCCATATACTTCATTTCCTGGGAATCAATCAATGACATATAAGGAATTTTCTGAGCCTCAGCACTCATATTCCCTATTAGTAAAACACTAAACACCAAAATTACAATACATCTTATCTTATTCATTGTTCTAATATTTTAGATTTAATTTCATTCTTATACTAATTGATAGCATAACGCCACTAATAAGGAAATTATTACAATACTTGTATCTAAAAAAACTATTTTTATAAAGTGTAAACCAAAATTAGGACTATAGAAAAGAAGTGTAAACTATACTTAGTTTTAATTAGAAAATTTGAAACTTATTATTTACGCCTCTAATCCTTATTCTGTATGGGTTTGATAGTGATTTAATTATTTGAATTAGGCATTTCATGACGCTCCATTGCCAATGGAGAGGCTCTTTGTTGCCAACATAACATATCTCCATTGCCAATGGAGAGCCCCTCCATTGGCAATGGAGCGTCATCAAAGTAAAGAAAGAGAAAATTATTACAGCGTTTTAAGAGTTTAAAATAGGATATTAGTATTTTGGAACAAAGATATAATTTTAGTGGGCTTCTAACCAATTTTCTCCTGTATTGGAATCGACTTCTATTGGGACATTTGCTAATGGTAGGGCTTCTTTCATTTGTTTTTCTACTATGAGTTGGACTCTTTCAAGCTCTGGTTTATAGAGGTCGAAGACTAGTTCATCATGCACTTGTAAAATCATTTTGGTTTTAAGTCCTTCTTTGATTAGGATATTGTTTATCTCTATCATCGCCTTCTTTATCATATCGGCAGAGGAGCCTTGAATTGGCATATTTACTGCGTTTCTTTGGGCAAAGTTCTTTAGATTTACATTCCTGGAATTGATTTCATAGAGGTACCTTCTTCTCTTTAGCATCGTTTCTACGTAGTTCGTAAGTTTTGCTTTCTCAATCTGAGAGTCTATAAAGTTCTTTATTTTTGGGTATTCTGCGAAATA
>JAGNRX010000082.1 GCA_017988355.1 Bacteroidales bacterium
ATTATAGCTATCATTAACTAAGTTCCCTAAACTCATTTTTGAATTTATTCCAAGAAAACTTATATATAGCTTACATCCATAATTAGGATAGTTTATATTAAACCAGTTCTTATTATCAAATCTTCCATCTGCTGATTCAACAATCCCATAATTTGGATATTCAAAGACGAAAGGCATTCCTAAGGTGTCAAACTTTTGATAGCTTGGCAAAGGAACGTCTAATCTGAAATATGTTTTAGGTTTTGGTGCTGAGTTTTTATCCTCTGAGCAACTAATAAAAAGGACTGAAAACAGTATAGCTAGTAATAAATATCTTTTTTGCATCTTCTCTCTAATCAATAATAATAATTTATATAATAATAAGTTTAACTCTTTCTACCTTCCTATTATCAGCTTTTTCGACAACGAAGAAGTAGTTCTTAAACTTAACCTTCTCGCCTTTTTTTGGCAAATGACCAGCAATTTCTATTAGCATCCCCGCCAAAGTATCTGCGTCACCCTTGACTTCTTCAAAAAACTTGTCATCAGGAAGACCAATTGCTTTACAAAAATCATTAATACTTATTTTGCCAGTAAACAAATAGGTTTTCTTTCCTAATCTTGTGAAGAGTGAAGGCTGCAAAGAGTCAAACTCATCGCTAATCTCTCCAACAATTTCCTCAATTATATCTTCTAAGCTAACAATTCCGACAACTGAACCAAACTCATCAACAACGATTGCTTGGTGGCGATTATCTTCTTGAAACTCTTTTAGTAAGTCATTAACATCCTTAGTTTCTGGAACAAAGAAAGCTTCTCTTATTATCCTATTCCATTCAAATTCTTTATCTACACATAAGTATTTGAACAAATCCTTAACATGTAGCACTCCTTTAATTTGGTCAAGCTCTTTCTCATAAATTGGGATTCTCGAAAACCCGCTATTCGCTATAATCTGCATAACTTCATTAAAGGGAGTTGAGTACTCTATAGCCAATATATCAACTCTTGCAGTCATTATGTCGGAAACGTCATTATCCAATCGAATAACTTTCCTGTTAAATTCACTTCCGTTTGCATCAGCTTCATCTACATTATGATAAAGCTTTAAATACATATTATAGAAAGGTTTTAAAGCCTTTCTTAGTAAAAACAAATCCTTTTTCAATTCTAATTTTTTATTTGTAATGGCAAAAGTAAACAAAAATTAGAATTATAGTGTTATTAATATATAGAATTATTATAATAATTATTACCTTTGCGTGATAAAAGCAATTTGATTATGAAAAGACTACTATCTATTTTGGCCTTACTTATCCCCCTCTTAGCACAATCGCAAGTAAATTGTACTTCTCGAAGCGGGCAGAATGTTCAAACAATTCTTGAAAACTATTTTATTGGAGGAGGTGTTGAAATTTCAAATGTTAGATTTAATGGACAATTAGTTGCAAACTCAAATCAATTTGGAACTTTCACCAACAGTGATACAAGTGGAATGAATGTTAAACTCAGTAGCGGGATAGTTATTGTTACTGGAGACGTTCAAGATGCAGCACAGGGAG
This sequence comes from Bacteroidales bacterium, assembly GCA_017988355.1. Classification (GTDB taxonomy): domain Bacteria; phylum Bacteroidota; class Bacteroidia; order Bacteroidales; family P3; genus UBA10566. The sequence goes on from JAGNRX010000082.1 coordinate 1,542, forward strand.
CATCGGCTATTCATAGTTCTAATTCAATTCCTTTGAATAATGATGATGTTGTTGGCTCCCCAAAAGCTGTTCCTCTTAGACTACTACTTAACCAACTTGGATTTCCCCAAGCTATGTTCGATATTGGAGAACTAACATTCGACTTTGTTCCTCAAGGGAATGAGATTTCATTTAAATACGTTTTTGCTAGCGATGAATACCCTCAATATGTTAACTCCACATTCAACGATGCATTTGGATTCTTCGTTACAGGACCATTTGCAAGCGATGGAATAAGCCCTATTACTGTTCCTGGGTACTTACCAATTTCAAATTATAATATTGCAATAATTCCCGGCACCGACCCAGAACAACCCGTTACTATTAATACTGTTAATAGTGGAAACCCCATAGGTACTAGTTCTTCAAATTCTCCCTTACATATTCAACTCACAGGTGGTTCAATCAATAAAATGCAAGGCTATACAATTGCTCTTGAAACAAAGAGAATTATAGTAGCTCCTTGCTATAAATATTCAATTTCAATAGCTATTTGCGACGTTAGCGATGGTAGTTACAATTCTGCAGTATATCTTGGAGCAAACTCATTTAAGACAGATGCAGTTAATCTTAGTGGAGCTGCTGCAGGGCCAAGCAGTGGTGATACTCTAATAAAAGCAGAGTGCTCCTCAACAACAATTACTGCAAAACTTAATAGACCTGCTAATGAATACGATTCATATACTTTTCAGGTTGGAGGAGATATGGTTGAGAATATAGACTATCACCCCTTTGGAAACCAACTAACATTTCCTGTGGGTGACTCAATTGCCCAAGTTATGATAAACTTTATTTCTCACCAATCAGATGTTCCTGGCCAATTAAAAACATTATATATAATAACAGAAAACACAACTCCATGTTCAGTAAAGGATACAATAAAAATTAAAGCTGTTGTTCCTCAAAACTTTGAATTCTCATATGTTAGAAACGATACCGTTTATTGTAATGATGTATTGCCTCAAAGAGAATTATTATCAGCAGAAGCAATTAATGGAATTGGAAACACAACTTATTTATGGACTGGCCCAGATGGTCAACCAATTGGAGAAACACCAACTTCAAATTTAAATTATGTTATAATAACTGAACCAATAACGATAACTATTACTGCAAATGACGAGTGTTTTAGACAAATCTCAAAAACAGTTAACTTTAGAATTAATACAGGCTCAACCGAAGTAAGTACTGATAGCGATAAAATATGTGAGGGAGATAGCATTCAACTCTCATGCACCAATGCGGTAACATGTATTTGGACATCTATTCCTTCTGACCTTAAACTTGCACAAAACAATACTTCAATAAACCCTATAGCAATGCCAAGTGGTCAAACAACTTATAAGGTTACCATTAACGATATGTATGGTTGCCAGGCAAAAGGACAAATTACTATTACTGCTTATCCAAATGTTGATGCAAAGATGTCATTAAACCCAAACAATCTAACCTATACAAACACAGAGACTCAGTTTATCAACCTAACATCTAATTCACATTCTGTCCTTTGGAACTTTGGAGACGGAACCACTTCGACAGAAAACAATGGATATCATACCTATCCTAATAACGAAGCAAAAGAATACGAGGTTATATTAGTTGCTTATAATGAAGCTCTATGTCCAGATACTGCAAAGGGAAAGATTATTGTTAAGCCAGACTTCACCATCTTTCTACCAAATGCAATTACTCCAGGAACAGGAAATCTAAACTCAATATTTCTTCCTTTATCTTCAATACCAATAGAATATGAACTTTCAATCTTTAATCGTTGGGGAGAAAACATATTCACCACAAACAACAAAATTGGAGGAGGATGGAATGGAAAACTTAAGGACGGAAGCTATGCACAAGACGGAACTTATGTTTGGTATCTAACCTATAAAGACGGAGACGGATTAAATCAAAAGAAGAAAGGTAACGTTTCTGTTATAGGAAGTCCAAAATAGTATTAAAATATCATCTAAACCCCTTAAGCAAATCCAAGTTTAAGGGGTTAAATTCATCTATTTCTTTGTATTTAACTTTTTATTGTTGAAAAATATACCAATTCATTGGCTGTGTTTCGTTATAATTGTGTAATTTTATCCCTTGAAATATAATATAATTATGAATAGAAAACTTTTAGCCCTTGTTCTATTATGCAATATATTCAGTTTTAGCCTTATGGCTCAGAGAACTGAAGCAATAAAAGAACCTCAACGAATCTTAGACAATGCAAAAGCACTCTTAAATGAACAAAAATATGCTGCAGCCTACCAACAATATGTTAATTATATTGATTTGTTTAAAACAGGTAACAAATCAGATCTTGCCGATGCATATTTCTATAAAGCAATTGCAGCCGCTAACCTTGAAAACAATGATGCAGATAATCAAATCAGGGAATTCCTTACCCTTTACCCAAACAACGTAAGAAAGAATGATGCATATTTCAACTTAGCTAACTTCTATCAAAAACAGAACGACTTCAGAAGTGCGATTAAAACCTATAACGAAATAGAGTTTGGCAGCCTTACAAATGATCAAAAGCTTGAATTTAACTATAAACTTGGGTACTGCCTATTCAATACCAATGATTTTGAAGTAGCAAAAGGTTATTTTGCAAAAGTTAAAGACACAAAAAGCAAGTACTCATCTCCTTCAACTTACTACTACGCACATATATTATATACCGAAGGGAAATACGATGCATCCTTAAAGGAGTTTAAAAGTTTAAAAAACGATAGAAACTTTAAAGGAATTGCACCATATTATATAGCTCAAATCTATTATATACAAAACAATTATTCAGAATTAGTTAAACAAGCCTCCGAACTTTCACAGCTTTCTAATTCAAAACGTTCTAATGAAACAAATAGGATGTTGGGTGAGGCATATTGCAAGCTTGAGAGATTTGAAGAAGCAATACCATACCTAAAGAAAGGAGTTGAAGACAATCCAACCTCAACACCTGAGGATAATTATTTATTAGGTTATACTCTAAACAGAAGTGGAAACCACCAAGAAGCCATTCCTTTCTTATTAAAAGCATCAACAAATAGCGACTCTCTTTCTCAACATGCACTATATAATATTGGATATTCATATTTGAAAACAGGAGATAAGGTTTCTGCTCGCTCTTCTTTCAAGGAAGCATATACATTAGGATTTGACCCCTCAATTAATGAAGACGCACTTCTTAACTTTGCTAAACTATCCTATGAGCTACCTAACCCATTCAATGAAACCCTTCAATCATTCCAACTCTACTACGACACCTATCCAAAGTCAAGCAAGATAAACGAAGTTAAAGAATACTTAGCACAACTATATGGAGCATCAAAGAACTATCAACACGCTCTAAAACTTATTGAAGAACTGCCTTCAAGGAGCAAAACCATTAATGCAGCATACCAAAGAATTGCCTTAAATAGAGGAATTGAAGTTTTTAACGAGAATAACTTTACGGAAGCAATTCAATTATTTAACAAGAGTTTAGAAAACCCAATAGACAATAATCTAACTGCTGCTGCATATTTCCTTAGAGGAGAATGTTCATATCGCTTAGGCAATTACGAAGGCTCAATTAGAGAGTTAAATTCTTTCTATAAGGTTAAAGATGCAAATAAGAGTACTTACTACTCTAAGGCAAACTACTCAATGGCATATAATTACTTTAAACAAAAGAATTATAAGAAAGCAAAAGACTATTTCAATAGCTTCCTTAATGCAAGCATAGGAGAACATCCACAATTAATTTCAGATGCACATAATAGACTTGCTGATTGCTATTATATGGAAAGAGATTTCAATAATGCAATCAAAGAATATAATTATGTAATAAGTGCAAACCTTATCGACATTGACTATGCAACCTATCAAAAAGCCTTATCGGTTGGAGCCTTAGGAAATGTTGCAAACAAATCAAACATCTTACAAAAAGCAATTGGTGATTTCCCTAACAGCTCATATAAGGCAAGTATGTTGTTTGAACTTGCAAATGCATACTTAGTTCTCGAACAAAATGAGAAAGCACTTCAAACCTATACTAGGGTTGCTCAAGAACACCCTCAATCAATACACGCCAAAACTGCAATTAGCAAGATTGGAATGCTTTACTATAAGGATGGAAAAGATGATTTAGCCCTTAAAACCCTTGATAAATTAGTTAAGTC
>JAGNRX010000083.1 GCA_017988355.1 Bacteroidales bacterium
CACTATCACATATACTTGATAAATACTCTCAGCCCAAAAAGTCTGCGATTTGTTTAAATGCAAATGAAGAAAAAGAGACAGTTTATGGAGAGCAGTATTCTCATCCCTACTACGATGACGACCCTGTTGTTGGAAGAAACACCTTTACTCCTTCAATAATGCTAACAAGGGGATGTATAAATATTCCCCAGTCTTATGTTCCAATTGATAAGAATGAGCTTCAAAGAAATGCAAAGCTTTCGGTTCACGACTGGATGAGCAAGATTAAACCTCCGTTTGTTGAGAACAATTTTGATTGTGTTGAGATAAGGTTTAAGAATTCGAGGAAAGAGTTTTTTAAACTACCTGATGGCTTAGAGATAACTGAAGGAGATGTTGTTGCTGTTGAGGGTTCACCAGGACACGACATCGGAATTGTAACTTTAGTTGGAGAGCTTTGTAGGGTTCAAATGCATAGGAAGAAAGTTAGTCCAAACTCAGATACAATTAAAAAGTTGTATCGTAGGGCAAAGGCAACAGATATTGAAAAATGGATTCAATCTATAGAAAGAGAAGATGTAACAATATTCAAGACAAGAGATTTTGTTAACGATTTAAACCTTGATATGAAGATTAATGATGTTGAATATCAAGGTGACAACACAAAAGCAATCTTCTACTATACCGCAGAGGATAGGGTTGATTTTCGTCAGTTAATTAGACTGTTGGCAGATGAGTTTAGGGTTAGGATTGAAATGAAACAAATTGGAGCTAGGCAAGAGGCTTCACGCCTTGGAGGAATAGGGACATGTGGCAGAGAGCTATGTTGTAGTTCTTGGCTAAATAATTTCAATTCAGTTTCAACTCAAGTGGCAAGAGTGCAGCAGATATTCCCTAACCCTCAAAAGTTAGCAGGACAATGTGGTAAACTAAAATGTTGCCTTAACTTTGAATACGATGTTTACTTAGATGAATTAAAGACTTTCCCAGAAATAGGACTACCTATTCACACCAGAAAAGGAAAAGCAAACTATATAAAGACAGATGTATTTCGTAGAATGATGTGGTATGTTTACGAGGGAGGATCTGATTTTATGATGATATCAGCTGATAATGTTAAAATGCTGCTTCAGATGAATAGAAATCGTGAACCTATTGATAATCTTGAAAAGTATCAAATTAAACTTGAGACAAAATCAAAATTAAATATCTAATTATTTTTCAGTAATAAACCTAATGTTAATAGATATATGAACAAGATATTATTTGGATTTATTTTACTCTCTACTTCATTCATTATTACAAGCTGTAATTCAGATGTAGTTTATGATGAAAGCCAAAAGGTTGATCCAAAGGGATGGAATATGAACAAAAAGCTTGAGTTTGATGTTAAGATAGAAGACACAGTAAAGCTTTATGATTTTGCAATAAACGTTAGAAACACCACCGATTATCCTAATTGCAATGTCTTCTTTTTCATTAAAACAATCTACCCTGACGGCTCAATAACTCGCTCAGACACTGTTGAATGCTATCTTTCTTATATGGATGGTTCATGGACAGGCAAAGGAAGTGGAAGAGTGAAGGATAATAGGTTTTGGTTTACTCAAAGAGTTGTTTTCCCTCAAAAGGGAGTATATAAATTTGAAGTTCAGCAAGCAACAAGAGATACTAATTTAGTTGGCATTTCTGATGTTGGATTACATATTGAATATCATAAAGACAGAAAATAATGGCTCAAAATAAATCGGCAAACAAGACTGCAAAGAAAAACAATAATAGTATTAAAGATACCTCCTCTTACATTAAACTAATGTGGAAGATTTTTGCAGGAGGACTAATCTTTATTGTTTTATTCTTTTTTGGACTATCTATGGGATGGCTTGGCTTTATGCCTTCTTTTGAAGAATTGGAAAACCCTAATTCAAATTTAGCCTCAGAGGTTTATTCAGAAGACGGAGAGGTCTTAGGATATATAGGCATTCAAAACCGATCAAACGTTCAGCATTCAGAACTTCCAAAATACCTTGTCGATGCATTAATAGCAACCGAAGATGTTAGATTTTACCAACATTCAGGAGTCGATTTTAAAAGCCTTTTTAGAGTTTTAGGCAAAACCATTCTCTCGGGTGACAAAGGCTCAGGAGGAGGAAGCACACTTAGCCAACAGTTAGCAAAGAACCTATTCCCAAGAGAAAAGAAAACAAAGATAGGACTTATCTACTCAAAGCTCAAAGAATGGGTTGTAGCAATTAAGCTTGAAAGAAACTATACCAAAGACGAAATCCTTACAATGTATCTTAATACTGTTGACTTTGGTTCAAACGCCTTTGGAATTAAAACAGCATCAAAAACCTTTTTCGATAAACTACCCTCAGAACTAAAAATTGAAGAGGCAGCAGTCCTAATCGGCATGCTTAAAGCACCCTCAGCCTACTCACCTGTTAGACAAACCCAGCGCTCAAGAGAGAGAAGGAATGTTGTTTTGGTTCAAATGAATAAATATGACTTCATAACCGACCAGCAGGTTGAAGAGCTAACGAAGAAACCACTTGATATTAGTCATTATAACCCTCAATCTCATGATGAAGGCATAGCAACCTATTTCCGTGAATACATAAGAAACTATATGAAGGAATGGGGCAAGACCCATAAGAAACAAAATGGAGACCCTTACGATGTTCATAAAGACGGATTAAGAATATACACAACAATTGATTATAGGATGCAAAGAAATGCTGAAGAAGCCGTTAAGGAACATTTCAAAACCCTTCAAAAGCAATTCTTCGACCACACCAAAGGCTACGCAACAGCACCATTTACAGGCATATCTAAAGATGAGGTAAATAAATTCTATATTCAAGCAATGAAAGGCTCTGACAGATATCACAATATGCAACTTGATGGATACAGTGAGAAAGAGATAAGAGAAGAGTTTGATAAGAAGATTGAAATGAGAGTCTTTACTTGGCAAGGATCAAAAGACACCATTATGAGCCCTTGGGATTCTTTGAGATACTATAAATACTTTTTAAATACTGCCATGGTTTCAATTGAACCTCAAACAGGACACGTAAAGGTTTATATTGGAGGAATCAACTATAAGTATTTCAAATACGATAATGCAATGCTTGGACGCAGACAAGTTGGCTCAACATTCAAACCATTTGTTTATGCATCAGCAATGAAAGAAAACGAGCTATCACCTTGTTTCTCTCTACCAAATATCCCCGTAACCTTTGAAAACTACGACAACTGGACACCTAAAAACTCCAACACCTCAAGAGAAGGAGAGATGATAACACTTAAGTGGGCATTAGCAAATTCTGTAAACTACATTTCAGCAAACCTAATGAAGAACTATACCACTCCAAATTCAGTTATTTCATTAGTAAGGAAGATGGGAATAAAGTCAAGCATCCCTGCCGTTCCATCAATATGCTTAGGCACAAGTGATTTGTCGGTAATGGAAATGGCACAAGCAATGGCAACATTTGCAAACAAAGGAACCCATATAGAACCTATCTTTATTACTAAAATAACAGATAATAAGGGTGTAGTCTTAGATATCACTGAAACAAAATCAAACGTAGCACTTGATCAGCAGACCTCGTATATGGTTTTAGACCTAATGAAAGGCGTTGTGGAAAGTGGAACGGGAGGAAGACTAAGATATATCTATAATCTAAAAAGCGTTATTGCAGGAAAGACAGGAACAACCGACAACAATTCAGATGGATGGTTTATAGGCATTAACCCACGACTTGCAACCGCAGTATGGACAGGGGGAGAAGTTCGTTCAATTCACTTCCGCTCAACATCACTTGGACAAGGAGCCTCAATGGCTTTGCCGGTTTATGGATTGTTTATGAAAAAATGTGAAAAAGACAATACATTAAAATTCTATCAAGGTGATTTCTTTAAGCCAGATTTAATGAACATCGAAATGGACTGCTCGAAATACTTAGAGGAAATCAATACCGATTATTCAGCCTCAGAAAGAAAAACCATAAGTTCCGAATACGATAAGAAATGGTAGCTAAATAAAAAAAGAGCCAATATTACTATCAGCTCCTATATTATGTTTCCTATTTTACTAGGTTATTACTTGTTCTTTTCTCTTGCTTTCAAAACCTCATTAATATCTGGTTCTAAATCTCTAAGTTTATTGATAGTAGTTCTAGAAACCTTATACTTTTCGTAGATATTATTAAGCGACATTCCTCTTTTAAGGTCTTTAAGAATTGCATCCTTACGCCTTTTCATCTTGTTCAACTTAACAGTACTACCTTCTTTTCTGCCAAGTTTAATACCTTGATCTTTCATCTTTTGGATATACTCTTTTGATTTCTTAGAGCGGTACTCGCAGAAATTAGTGTAGAGTTCGATAAGGATACTTAGATCTTTTGACTTCTTTGAATCAAAGCAATGATCATCTTCAATACTATAAATAAGGATATTGTTGGAATCGCAATGTCTTATTACATTAAAAATTGACTGAGGGTCTTCCCCTAATTCATAAATGTTTTTAACGAAAAGAACATCGTTAGGACTTAATGTTGTCATTAGATCCTGATTTTGATAAAAGACATTAATTTTAAAATCTAAGCCTTTAGCATAATTAGATATGGCCTCCATTGAAGCGATATCATTATTTTTCATGTAAGCTATGTTCATAATAAAATAGATAAATTAATTAATTAACCCCCACCATAAAAGTCATAGTGGACAACTCTACAAAGTTAGTGATAAAATCTAATAAAACAAGAAAAAAATAATAAAATATATCAAATCAGCATTCTTAAATATTTACACACTTGATAAACAGGATTATATGAAATGAAAATATGTAAGAAATATTACCCTTAATTCTTGAAATGATGATAATAATCTCTTAAAATGAGTTAATAATTTAGTTTTTAACATAAAAAAAAGGCTGATTTCTTAATAAATACAGCATTAAAACTGCCCTATATTCTATGATTTTAACTAAAGTTTTATGCTCATAATTCAACTTAAACTAATGATATAGTTAGAAATATGCATAATGTAGTCAAGCATTTTAATGGAAAATTATTAGAAAAGAAGTTTTTGTGTTTGGAAATGAATTAGATGCCCAACTCAGGAAAAAAAGTGAACATCTTTTATGCTAAAAGATACGCAAGATTTGACATCAATATTCTATCAATCCTAATGATTAAATTTACGTTTAATAAGTTCAAGACAGACTTATGAATTAATTCTAAAAAAAGTTAAGTAATTGAATCACCACTTTAAGAAATTAGATCAAAGAACTAATTTACTGAATCAAAGAAAGAATTTACTGAATCAAAGAAAGAATTTACTGAATCACTGAAACAATTTGCTGAATCAAAGACTTAATTTAGCTGGCTACCATAGTTTCTTAGTGCGTCTGCGGCATATTTGCTTGCAGACTTAATTATCTCATCTAAGCATTGGTTTGCTTCTTTTGTGAAGTCGAGGGATTCGTCTTGGATAATGATTTTCTCTATAAGAACGTTACGGTTGAGGTTTACAACTTGTATTATCATAAATAGACTAGAGGGATTTACTTTTACTGTTATGGTTTTTTCTTTGAAGCCATACTCTTCAAATCTCTGGGGTGGTGTGAAATTATTGATTTCTCTTTCAGATACTATTAGTAGTTCATTTACGCAATGAATCATCTCTTCTACAAGAGGTTTAACGGTACCTATCCCTGCTTGTTT
>JAGNRX010000084.1 GCA_017988355.1 Bacteroidales bacterium
TTAATACGCTATAATAAATTACTGAATCGCTGTTTCAATACTCAAATGATGTGCATCTTTTATACCAAATGATGCACATCTTTCGGGGTGAAAGATGTGCATCATTTTATTTTAAGGAAATTTAAGGGTAAATTGTATTATAAAATCTCAAGGACTTAATCCCATTGTTTCTATTATGCAAATATACGAAATATTTCGTTAATTGTCAAACGGATTAGTAAAAAAAATTATTGTATTATTTTACCTTCTTTGTATTTTACTTGACCGTTAACCATTGTAAGCATGATTTTAGATCTAAAGGTGAAGCCCTCAAGTGGTGACCATTTGCATTTAGAGAATAGGCTCTCTTTTGTAACGGTTTCTTCTTTATTTAGGTCAACTAAAACAATATCTGCAAAATATCCTTCTTTTATCTCTCCCCTATCCTCTAAGTTAAAATGTTTGGCAGGGTTATAAGACATCTTCTCTTGTAATTGATTTAGGGTTAGTTCTCCTTGTTTAACAAGTTCTAAGACAATTTGGAGTGAATGTTGCAAGGAAGGAATGCCTGAAGGTGCGTCAAAATATGGTTTTTCCTTTTCTTCAATAAGATGTGGCGCATGGTCGGTTGCAATAAAATCTATCTTATCATCTCGAAGACCTTTTCTAAGTGCTTGCCTATCTTGAAGTGATTTGATAGCTGGGTTACATTTAATCTTATTTCCTAAGGTGTCGAAATCCTCTTGTGTAAACCAAAGGTGCATTGGGCTAACTTCTGCTGTTATATTCTTGGTGCCAATCTTACCTGATTTAAGTAGGGATAATTCTTTTTCGGTTGAGATATGTGCAATATTGAGCTTGGTTTTATCTTTTGCTAATTCAATTGCAAATTTGGTTGAAAGATAACAAGCCTCTGCATCTCTAACCAGTGGATGAATTGAAGCGGGTGCATCATTATTAGGATATAGTTCTTTGTATTTTTGAGTATGAGCTTTGACTCTTTGCTCGTCTTCGCAGTGTGCAGTTATAACATAGGGGCTTCTTTCAAATAATTCCTCAATTGCTTCTTGCCTATCAACTAACATGTTTCCGGTGGAAGAGCCAAGGAAGACCTTAAAGCCAGATATATCTTCTTTTGGAATTTCTAGGGCTTGGTCTAAGTTTTTATTGGTTATTCCGAAATAGAACTTATAGTTGCAAAGCATTTTCTGTTTAGCTAAGTCGAGCTTAATTTGAAGTGCTTCTTTGCTTATTGTTGGAGGATTTGTGTTTGGCATTTCAAAAACGGTGGTTACGCCTCCTGCAACTGCTGCACTTGATTCAAAAATCATATCTGCCTTATATTCTAAACCTGGCTCACGGAAATGAACATGAATATCAATAATTCCGGGTAGTAGTAATAAACCTTTTGCCTCTATTATCTCTGTATTAAAAGGAAGATCGGATACTTCCGATTCTGAAATCAAAGCTATCCGATCATCCTTAATTAATATATTAACTTCTCTTTGTCCAATATCAGTAACGATATTAGCTAAGCGTATATATTTATAATTTGTCATCTATTGTTCTTCTACTTCTGCAACTATTGTTTGGTCAACTAAAATTCTACCACAATATTCACAAACGATTATCTTTTTATGCATTCTTATATCCATTTGTCTTTGGTGAGGGATTTTATTGAAACATCCTCCACAAGCATCTCTATCAACCTCAACAACTGCTAATCCATTTCTTGAATTATCACGTATTCTATGGTATGCTTTTAGATATCTTTCTTCAATTAGCTTTGAGTTTTCTTCACTTTCAGCAAAAAGAACTTTTTCTGTTTCTTCTGTTTCAGCAATTATCTCATCTAATTCCATTTTCTTATGCTCTAAGTCTTTTTTTGTCTCATCAAGCATTGTTTTCACTCTTTCAACTTCTTGTTTGTGGTTTTCAAGCTCAACGACTGCTTCTTTAATCCTCTTCTCACAAAGTTGTATTTCTAAGGTTTGAAACTCTACTTCTTTTGATAATGACTCGTATTCTCTATTATTTCGAACATTCTTTTGTTGTTCTTCATATTTTTTAATCAGAACGTTGCAATCTTTCATCATTTGTTTCCTATCGGTAACTTTTTGTTCTAATGCTGTTTCTTCTGTTTTAAATTTCTCAATTCTTGTCTCCAAACCAATAACCTCATCCTCTAGATCTTGAACTTCTAATGGCAATTCACCTCTAACAATTCTGATCTTATCAATCTGAGAATCTATTTGTTGTAATTTATATAAAGCAATCAATCTCCTCTCAACAGTAATGTCTGCTTCTTCACTTTTTCTAATTGGAGCAGCAGCTGCTTCTGCTTTTGTTTTTGCTGTAACTTTCTTTGCCATTATTATTTATTGTTTAAAATATTTTACTCTATTGGTGGATTCATCCGAAATTAAGGGTACAAAATTACAAAACTTTTCAGAAAGAATTGCAATAATCCTTTCTTTTATAAATTGTTCACTTTCGTAATGTCCAATTTCTGCTAATAATATTGATTTATCATTATCTAATAACTCATGATATTTTATTTCTCCTGTGATAAATATATCAACATTTGCCTTAATTGCATCTGGAATAAGGAAACTTCCACTTCCTCCACAGATTGCAATTGTTTTGATTTGCTCTTGCTCTTTTGCATTATAAGTTATTTGAGAAAGACCTAAGGTTTCTTTAAGGTGATTAAAGAATTCATCTCTCTGCATTGGTTTTTCAAGTTCTCCAATTGCTCCTGAACCTAAGAAGTTTTCATTTTCAGAAAAGCTACCAACACTTAGGGGTTTTAGATTTACTAAACCTATCTTTTCAGCTAAAATTCCATTAACACCATTAATTGCATTGTCAATATTAGTATGTGCTGCATATAAAACAATATCATTCTTAATAGCCTTAATAAGGATTTTGCCCAATTGAGAAGAATAATCAATCTTCTTTAATCCTTTAAATATTATTGGGTGATGAGAAATAATAATATTGCAATTCGATTTAATTGCTTTATCTATTATTTGTTCTGAAACATCTAAGCAAACATAAACTCCAGTGCATACTTTATTAATATCGCCTAGGGTTAAGCCAGAATTGTCGTAAGATTCTTGCCAATTAAGTGGTGCAATATCTTCAATTGTTGAGATTATGTCTTTAATATAAACTTCTTTCATTAAATTATTTCAATAAGCTTTTCAACAATAAGCATCATTCTCCCTTCTGCTTCAATGCCTGACTCCAAGACTTCCTTCATTGTTGGTTCTTCTCTTAAATCATCTCTAAAAACATTTGAAACAAGACTCATTGCAAAGACCTCCATAGAGGAATGAATTGCAACAATAACCTCAGGAGTTGTACTCATCCCGACAACATCGGCTCCAATTTTATGATAAAACTTATATTCTGATGGGGTTTCAAAGGTAGGGCCAGTATTGCCTAAGTAAACTCCTTTTTGAAGTTTAATATTATTTTCTTTTGCTATCTGCTCTGCTTTTTCGATTAGAGAAGGAGAATAAGCTTTATTCATTGCGGGAAAACGTATCCCTAATCTCTCATCATTTCTTCCAATTAATGGATTTGGAAGAAGGTTAATATGGTCTTCAATAACCATTATATCACCAACATTAAAGTTAGGGTTTACTCCACCTGCTGCATTGGTTAATATTAGTTTCTCTACGCCAAGTTCTTTCATAACTCTTATAGCAAATGTTACTTCTTGCATTGAGTATCCTTCATAGAAATGAAACCTGCCCTGCATTGCAATAACTTGTTTACTGCCTAGAGTGCCAAATATCAGCTTGCTCTTATGTCCTTCAACTGTTGAGAGAGGAAAGTTTGGAATATCGGAATAGTCTAATATCTTTTCTGTTTTTATTATACTAACAATGTTTGCCAGACCGCTCCCACATACTATCCCTACTATTGGCTTATTCTTTATTTGCTTGTTAATATATTCTACTGTAGCTTTTATTTTGTCGTACATCATCTATTATTATTTCTTTAAAACTTGTTGATTTATTTGAAGTGGAGGTTATTGTTAGGCTTATAGGAAGAACGAAAATGGGCAAGTCTCTTAATCTTTCAAATTCTATTAATCTTGTTGCGTCTTTTTCTGTTGTAATTATTATTGTGCTTTCTTTGCTTGAGGAATTATAAGCTCCAAGTATTCTTTCTATATCTTTATCCTGGAAATTATAATGATCAGGGAACACTATCTTATCTACTATATTTGCAGTTTGACTAATATAATCAACCATCTGACTATTATCAGCTATAGCAGTTAGTAGAATTATTGAATTGCTTGAAAAATCTTCAATAACTTTATTTGAAAAAAGAGAATAAAGAGGTTTATAGTCTATATTGCTGAAAAAGACTTTTTGATATTTCTTAGGTTTTATATGAGATTCAAAGCAAACCTTATCACCCATCGTATGGTTTTGCGGAGATTTAGTAATAATAATATAATCCGCCCTCTTATATCCTTTTTTCTGTTCTCTAAGTAGTCCAAAAGGGAGGATTCTATCACTAAAGAAAGGCTTAGAGTATTCGGTTAAGAGAACTGAAAGATCTAAACTCAAAGATCTATGCTGAAATGCATCATCTAATATTATTAGTTCTAAGTCTTTATATTGTTTTGTCATAGCTTCAATAGCCTTGTTCCTATCCTCACAAACAGCAAAAACAATATCTGGGTATTTTTGTTTCATCTGCAAGGGTTCGTCTCCAACACTTAAGGCATTATCTTTTTCAAGGTCAATGATTCTTAGACCTTTTGTCTTCCTTCCATAACCCCTACTTAAAACTCCAACCTTATATATATCTGAAAAGACTTCTATTAGATATTCCACATGAGGAGTCTTTCCAGTTCCTCCAACTCTTAGGTTTCCAACCCCAATTGTAGTAACATTGTGTTTAGTAGATTTCTTCCAACCTAAGTCATAGAATAAATTACGTAAATAAACTCCTATACTATATAATATAGTGATAGGATAAAGAAGGTATGCAAAAAATGTTCTCATATTAATTACAGTTATATACTAATAAATCTATTCCGTCAAAGTAGGTGCAGTAAGGATATAAGTTCCTTTTAGCCTCGCTTCCTGAGGTTGGAGAACCATCGTAGAAAATAAAACTAGACTTGCACTCAGGACAAACAAGCAAAACGTTTGTTGTCTGGTCAACCTCTAACCGACCATGACAATCCTTTGCTGTGCAGGTTCTTTCATAACAAACATATTCCCCATAGTTGAGCCTAAAGACAACAACACCTCTCATTCCTCCTTCAAAATATTCCCAACCTCGACTTCCAGAGTTTAGGTTATAGTATTCTGTGCTTTCAGGATTAACTAAGAAGTTAACATATCCGTAGTCAAAAGGTTCTTCCTTGCAACTCACAAAAGGGATTGCAATGAATGCCAAGAGTATAAAAAGACCTTTCTTCATTTATTAAGAACGTTAAGACGCACTATATATTGCCACAAGGCAAACATCTCCAACCGCCTTTAAAGTATTTTTACTTATACAATTAATATCATCTTTCAAGGTATGCCAATAAGGGAAGAAACTACCTGATGGGTCATGTTGAACTATATCAATCATTGGAATCTTAGCAATTGTATTAACCCATATATGGTCATCCATAACCCCACCTGTTGTCTCATCAACAAAGATATTACCATACCCCTT
>JAGNRX010000085.1 GCA_017988355.1 Bacteroidales bacterium
CATAACCACCGTAGCCACCATAACCATAACGACTACCTGAATTAGAAATATCATTAAAGATGAAATTGAACTTAACCTTATCCCTATTCTCAAAATCGCCTATTGTTGATGCAAAGATGTTTTTATTGGTTTGACCAGCACGAACAACTATAATATTGATATCAGATTCTTTCGTTAGAGCAACAGCATCGGTAATAAGTGAGATTGGAGGAGTGTCGAAGATTATTGCATCATATCTCTTTCTTAACTCTCTAATAAGTTCTGCATTTTCTTCTGAGTCAATTAATTCAGATGGGTTAGGAGGAATTGGACCAGAGGCAATAATATCTAAATTATTGAATTCAGTATGTTGGATTACCTCATCAAGACTGTGTTTTCCTATTAGATAGGTTGAAAGTCCTGCGTTATTCTTTAGGTTAAAGAATTGGTGAAGTTTAGGTTTACGTAAATCGTATCCAATAATAATAGTTTTATGTCCTGATAAAGAAATAACCGATGCAAGGTTCATTGAAATAAAACTCTTTCCATCACTTGGCATTGCAGATGAGACCAAGATAACTTGATTTTTCCCCTTACCTACAATATATTTTATATTTGTCCTTATTGATCTAAAGCTTTCAGTAATTTGAGACTTAGGCTTAGCAAACACAACTAACTTACTCTCGTTTTCAGGAATGGTTGGGATATAGCCAATTATTGGAGACTTAGATACTTTTTCAATATCAGCCTTAGATTCAATTAGATTATTCATTTGGAAACGAATAAAGATATATAGGGCTGGTGCAAGAAGTCCAAGCAGGATTGCTATCATAAGGTTTAGGGCAGTCTTTGGATAAACTTTTAGTGCAACTCTTGCCTCGTCCACAATCTTATGATCTGGTAGAGCAGAGTTTCTTGCTATTTCAGCCTCAGCTCTTTTTTGGTAGAGGAAGGTATAAATCTCGTCATTAAACTTAAACTGTCTTTCAATATTGATTAAGTTTCTCTGAGTTGAAGGTAGTTTATTTAGTTCTGTGTTGAAGATATTTAATTGACGAGTTGTCTCATTGCTTGCAAGCGTAGAAACCTTTTTTAAACTTCTAATATTCTCTTCAATTTGACTTTTCAAACTGTTTATTTCTGCATTTATCTTTTGGTATTGAACATTCTTTGGAGTAGTTGTTAGAGCCATAGATTTTTTCAAAGTTAATCTTGTGGCTAATTCCTTAACTAAATTATTTAGTAGAGGGTCTTCAATTCCCATAACCGCAGGAGCAACAACTCCATCATCCATATCTGCTGCACTTATATACTTTGCAAGGTAATCATAGTACTGAGTTTTTGCATACTCTTCAGCACGCTTTGTTTCTAATTCATTTGCTTTGTCGAATAAGAACTTTGCATCACCGCCTAAGTCAATTGAATTGTTTTTTATTTGGAACTCTTCTCGCTTGATTTCAGCATTTGCAAGGGAGTCTGCAATATTACTAATTTGAGCATCAACGAACTTAATGGTGCTTGTGTTCATATAGTTTTTCTCCTCGAAAGTAAGGTCTATATAAATCTTACAAAGCATATTAATATAGTCAATAGCCTTCTTTTGATTTGGATACTTAAATGCAATATTGATGATAGTTGACTCTTTATTTATTAGATCAATTTGTGTGGAATGAAAATCCTTTGCAATTAGGTCAAGGTCGTTGATAGTAAAATAATAATCAGAATTACTTATATTAGAATTAAATTCAACCTCATCTCTCATCATTATTCTAAACTTCATACCATCAGCCTCATACCACTGACCAAATCCAAGAGTTTTCTCTTTTGCTGAAAAGCTTATTTTATCCTCTAATAGTCTGTCTTGACCATAGTCATATTGACGACAGTTTTCCTTTGAATCATAAGAAAGTTTATACTTATCTTTTGAGAGTATTTCCACTTTAATTGGATTATCAACTGTTTGAAGTTTAAATAAATCTAACTCAACCACAAAAGGAGCATCTTTATATATCTCTATTTTTTGAAAATTCGTTTTTTGGTAGTAGTTAACATATAAATCTAATGCTTTGATGGCTCTCTTAGTCATCGTATAAGATTGAATCTGACCTATCTCATTTTGAAAATTAGATTTATTATTACCAAAATTATCAGAAAGCATTGAAAGCTGAGAAAGGGTATTCTCATTATTCTTAATAAGGATTGTTGCCTTTGCTTCATATTGAGGAGTTGAAAACTTACTTATTGTAAAGAAAATCAAAATCGAAACTACTATACAAATTATAAAGTAATGCCAGTTATTAAGCATTACAAATAATAATTCTTTTAAGTTAATTGAAGATTCTTCTTCAATATTCTGATTGTTATTATTGTTGTTATTACCTTCAGCCATAAATTATTATTTTTTTAATGCGAATACTAGGGTTACAATTGTTGCAATTAGAGAAAGTGAAGATGTTATTGTGCTAAGCGGTTGGCTAAAATAGCTTAAACTCTTAGTTACTTTATTACTTCTAACATAAACTATATCTCCTGGTTGAAGGTAGTATGCTGGGTTTTTCAATATATCAGCATCTCTTAAATCAACTATAATTACCTCGTCATAAGAAGATTTCTTCCTAATGATTTTAACCTCTTGTCTATTTCCGTAATAACTTAAATCTCCTGCAGCCGCAACAACATCAAAAATACTAACATTGTCTTGGTAGAAGGTATAAGATCCAGGACGGTTAACATCTCCAAGAATAGAAATCCTAAAACTAACCATCTTACAGATAACAACAGGGTCAACTATCCATTCAGCAACCTTTTTCTCTATCTTATTTCTTGCCTCTTCAATAGAAAGACCTTTCAAGTTAATCTTTCCCACAACAGGAAGATTAATCTCTCCAAATTTATCTATTACATAACTATTTAAGTAAATGCCGCTTTCATTTTGAGTTGCGTAAGTTGCATTTTGATCTGAGAAAAGCTTATTACTCTCTGCGTCAACAGAAGATTTGATTGTTATATATAAAACATCTCTCTGCTCTAAAAGATAGTTTGGAGAATAGTTTTCCTGACCCTCTGGGTAGGTATATTTGTAGTGTGCTATTGTGTCTGATCCTTCTTTTGGTTGAAAATACATCAAGTTCTTTTGAGGGGTACAAGAAGAAAGAAACAAGATTATTACGCCAAAGAAAAGCAGTAAATTGTTGCGTTTACTAAAGATTCTCATAAAGTTTGTATTGATTATTATTTGGTGCAAAAGTAATTATAAATTATTAGACGACAAAGATTTTATTAACTTATTCTCTCTCCAATTAAAGTTCCAGATGTGCAATCATTAATCCTAACTCTAATATATTGCCCTAATTTCAAATCTTCCTTCTTGAAAATCACAACCTTATTTTGAGACGTACGTCCAAAAAGCTCATCCTTGTTCTTCTTCGACCTTCCCTCAACAAGAACCTCATATTCCATACCTAAATCTCTCTTATTGCTTAGAAAAGAAAGCTCCCTTTGTTTTACAATTATCTCATCCAAACGGCGAGACTTTTCTTCCTGAGGAATGTCATCAACAAATTTCTTTTCAGCAATAGTATTTGGTCTTTGAGAATAATTAAACATAAAAGCATAATCATAACCAACATAATCCATCATCGAAAGGGTGTCTTTGTGGTCATCAATTGTCTCTCCACAAAAGCCAGTAATTATATCAGTACTTATTGCAGCATCTGGTATATATTGCCTTATCATTTCAATCTTTTTGATATAATCTTCCCTTGTGTATTTCCTATTCATCTTTTTAAGCATATTATTACTGCCAGACTGAATTGGAAGATGGATATAGTTACAAATATTATCGTATTTAGCTATTATCTTAATCAAATCCTCAGAAATATCCTTAGGGTGAGAGGTTGAAAAACGAACTCTTAGAAGTGGAGATATTTGAGCCACCATCTCCATTAATTGAGCAAAACTAATATCCTCTCCTTCTTCAAAATGATAAGAATTAACGTTCTGACCAAGAAGAGTAATCTCTCTATAACCTTTGGTAAATAAATCTTTCGCCTCTTCTAATATTGTTCTATAATCCCTACTCCTTTCCTTGCCCCTTGTGTATGGGACAACGCAGTAGGAACAGAAGTTTTCACAGCCCCTCATTATTGAAATAAAAGCACTTATCCCATTTGTATCAATACGGACTGGCACTATTTCAGAGTAGGTCTCTTCTTCAGACAAAATAACATTAGCAGCCTTAATGCCAGAGTCAACCTCATCCAAGAGATTTGGGATATCGCGGTAAGCATCTGGGCCAACAACAATATCAAGTAGCTTATTCTCAACAAATAAATCATCTTTCATCCTCTCTGCCATACATCCCAAAACCCCAATCTTAACCCAAGGCTTCTTCCTCTTAATATGTTCAAACTTAGTTATCCTATTCTTCACCCTCTGCTCTGCATTCTCACGAATAGAACAAGTATTTACAAATATAACATCTGCCTCTAATATTTCATTTGTCAGCTGATAGCCATTTTCTTGAACAATTGCACCAACAATTTCGCTATCTGATTGGTTCATCTGGCAACCATAAGTTTCTATATAAACCTTCTTCATCTTTATTCTATTTTTCAAAAATTTGATTCTCTGATATTAATTCATCCACTACCCTTTTCACTCCAATGCTTGCCCTTTCTTGTATAATATTAACCCCT
Organism: Bacteroidales bacterium; assembly: GCA_017988355.1. Classification (GTDB taxonomy): domain Bacteria; phylum Bacteroidota; class Bacteroidia; order Bacteroidales; family P3; genus UBA10566. Next base: position 4,677 of record JAGNRX010000085.1, read on the forward strand.
CTTAAATCCCCTTTAATTTCTTTTGGGTCAATTAAGTATTTCTTTGAAGATTGTGGAGTGTAGTTAATAAGCCCTGCTGCAGGATAAACAGCCAAAGAAGTGCCAATAATAATAAATATATCTGCATTTTGGCATAATTCAATCGAAGGTTCAATCATCGGAACAGCCTCTCCAAACCAAACAATATGAGGTCTTAGAGACATTCCATAAAGATCTCTGTCGTTTTCTGTAAGCTCCCAACCCTCTAAGAACCTAATATATTCAGGGTCTCTCACCGATTGAACTTTCTTAATCTCACCATGAAGATGTATAATATTCCTACTACCAGCCCTTTCGTGGAAGTCATCAATATTTTGTGTTATAATATTTACATTAAAGTATTGTTCAAGTCTCACTAAGTCCCTATGAGCTTCATTAGGCTCAGCTTCAATAACCTGCTTCCTTCTTTCATTATAGAAACTACGCACTAAGTCTGGATTTTTCACCCAAGAATCAAAATTCGCAACATCTTCCACCCTATGATTTTCCCATAAACCATCACTATCTCTAAAAGTATCTATCCCACTCTCCTTACTTATTCCTGCTCCTGTAAGCACTACTATATTTTTCATAATTATACTAAAATTTCTTCTTAATAATACCCTCTTTTAACGCAAAAATAAGCTATTAAATGACTGTTCTAAACCTCTCATTCTCAGCTTCAAACTTTTCTTTCTTTGATTCCATCTCCTGACATACCCATGTCGCACTTGCTGACATACCCATGTCACGGTTGCTGACATACCCATGTGAGGGATGCTGACATGGGCATGTGAGCGACACTGACATACCCATCTCACGAGGTGCGACATGGGTATGTCACGAGATTGAAACAAAGAATCATCACTTCAGTTCTTTATCTTTCTTGATTATCTTCCCACTTAAGAGCTTGTAAATCTC
>JAGNRX010000086.1 GCA_017988355.1 Bacteroidales bacterium
AGTCTTGCCTTTTACTGATATTAGTGCAGCAGGAGTTGAGGCTTTCATTGGAACTTCTTTAAATGTTCTATCTGAATTTCTTACTGCATTATGTATATATTCTATAAGCTTTATCTTGTAGCCAAAGAGATTAGTCTCTTCTTTTGTATTTGTGTCTATTTGGTAGTATTGAGGTTTGCTCGTAGGCTGCACTTCTCCTGTTTTCTTATTAATTACGGCAAGCTTAGGGATATATTCTTCTATTGTAAATTCATTTAACTGAATTGCAATGGGAAGTTCTTCAACCTTTTGCTCTTTATCAAAGACCCTCCACTCTGTTTCTCCAACCTCAACATACATTATATAACGGTTCATATCGGCATAGCCTAAGCCAGAGGAGAAAAGAAATAGCCATAAGCCTAAGTGATTTAATATAAAGACAAGGTATTTCTTTGAGAATGCAGGTTTTCTTTTTGAAATGATTGAACCAAGTGAGATAAGGATAAGGAAGTAAATAAGTACAAAAGCCCATGAGGAAGTCATTTGAGTAAATCCTAAGAGCTGAAATATATTTGCTTTCTCACTTAAGGGATAACTTCTTGCCTTGTTATACCCATTATGAGTGCAAGAAGGGTTATTGCGATAAGCAAAGAGACTGATAAATGGACTGATGTAAGCCATTTAAAGAAAGCTTTCCTTTTAAATATTGAGGATAGGACTGAAAATATAAGAACGCCTATTCCTATATATATATTAAAAGGAAAGCTTAGTAAGTAGAAATTAAATCCACCTATTGTTGTTTGAAGCGAAAAACCAACTATGATTATTCCAAGTACAATTACTAGACTTTCTTTATAGCTCCATGGGGTTTGCCAAATCTTTCGCTTATCTTTATTCATACTTATAGTTTAGATAATTTGCCTTCTTTCTTAGCTTGCTCCAACCATTTTGGAACAGTAGTATTTAACCATTCTTTCTTTTCTTTGTTTAGCTTAGCCATATCAAGACCTATGTATTTTTGTGCCTTAGCCTTTGTTGAAATATCTGGCATAGTAACGTCTTTTACTCCATAGTTAAATAATACTTTTTGAAGTTCAAGTTGTGCTTGCATTGCTTTGTCAAGACCGTGAGCTAAGATTCTTTGAGCCTCAACAGGTGCATGGAATGTTGAGCCATGAGATGCAACAACAAAATCCCAACGCCACTGTGATTGACGAAGAAGTTTTAAAATACCTTTCATCTCTTTTTCACTTGCTCCCTTATCCCAAGCAGTCTTTGCCATGATATGAGTTTTAGCAAGTTCTTTTTCTAATCTATCTCTAACTTCAAGAGCCTTGTCTTGGTATTCATAAACATAACCCTTTAGCTTTTCTTCGCTATCTCTATGACAGGTTTGACAAGTTGATTCTATGTTTTTAAGAGGACTCATTACATGGTGGTCAGAATATTTAATACCTCCTTCAGAAATATAAGGCATATGACAATCTGCACATGATAAACCTCTTTGAGCGTGTGGCCCAAGAGAGAATATTTCATAATCAGGGTGCTGAGCCTTTAACATAGGAGCTCTAGAAAGTGCATGTGTCCAGTCTGTGAAGTTTGCATCATCGTAGTATTTTTCAATTGCTTCAACAGTCATTCCTCCATCCCAAGGGAAGGTTAGGTAGTTCTCGCCCTTTGTGAAATGATATTCAACATGGCATTGTGCACAAGCAAGTGTTCTCATTTCTTGTGGGCTTGACTGTGTTATATCTTTTCCTTGACGAGCAAATGCTTCAATAAGTGCTGGACGAGTTATGGTTAGAGCCATTGTTTTTGGGTCATGGCAATCAGCACAACCAATAGGATTAACTATTTCTTTTCCCAATGCTCCCCACTGCTGTTTATAAAACTTATCTATTCCTATTTCATTCATCATTCTTGGAACATCTGGTCCCTTACATGTCCAACAAGTTGCTGGTTGAGGGCCATCACTGTCATTTACTGGAGTTCCTGTCCTAAGAGTTTCAGTTACATCCGCTATTGTGTAAGCATGACCTCTTGGTGCTGTATAGTCCTTTGAAAATGCATAGCCTGCCCATAGAACAACCATTTCTGGTCTTGCCTCTAAGACGTCTTGCTTATGGTTTCCTAAGTGCTTGCTTTGGAAATCCATTTCTTTTGTCTTCTTCCAAGTATTGTATTCTCTTGGATAATTAATTCCCCACTGTTCAGAATGAGTGTTAATTCCTTTTATTTCAACTTTCTTATTGCTGTAGAGGGTGGCAATTTCGGCTCTTCTTTCCGTTATTGAGGCTGCAAGTAAGCCTAAAAGAAATACTGCGACCATTACGACTGCAAAAATAGACCAACCTATGATAGGTCTATTCTTAATTGCTTGAGATAGTTTTTGCATGATTTTCATATTATTTCATTTTATTTTTTAACCAATTAGGAACAGGCGATTTTGGAAGAGGAGCAAGAGAATTAGGAGAGGAAGATATATTACTTATTTTTGTGTGAGGAACATTTTGATGACATTCCCAACAAACCTTTGCTTTTCCTTCTTTTGCTTCATTATAAGAGTACATACCCGTTTTAACAAGGGCTGTGTTTAGTTGTTCATGACAACGAATACAGTTGTTCATGATAACATTATTACTTGCATTTCTCGGCCTGATGACCTGAGGTTCTGCATGAAAAGTAAAAACAGCTGAATGGAATAAACCATCAGCTGCTTTAAAATAGTATTTATTAAAAACGTTATTATGAGGAACGTGACAATCATTACAATTGGCAAATTCACGATGAGAACTATGCGACCAAGCATCGTAGTAAGAGTCCATAATATGACAATTAATACAAGCCTCTGGATCATCCGATAAATAAGAGTGGAGCCTTGACATATACATTGAATAGGCCGAAAGACCTACAATAACTCCTCCAATAATAAACATTGGGAGAATTAGCCAAGACGGAAAATAACTCAAAAACTTTTTCATATTACATTATATTAGTTTTTATTTTGAATTACTTCTACTCTAATTATCTTAGAGCAAAGCTTACTATGATGATATATATATGGTCAAACTCATCTCTCTATGTTTTAGATAGTCTCCTCAGATACAATCTTTGCAAGAATAAACTCAAGGTTCATTCTGGAAATATTAGAACGTTTGATTTCCTTAGGACATTCTGCCTCACAAGCATAAGTGTTTGTACAATTACCAAATCCTAGTTCATCCATCTTAGCAACCATTTTCTGAACTCTTATTGCAGCCTCTGGTTTTCCTTGTGGTAGAAGAGCAAGTTGTGTAACTTTTGCACCAACAAATAGCATAGCAGATGCATTCTTACATGCTGCAATACATGCTCCACAACCTATACATGATGCTGAGTCCATTGCCTGGTCTGCCTTATGTTTAGGAATTGGAATTGCATTTCCATCTGGAACGCCTCCTGTTGTTACTGAAACATAACCACCTTCTTGAATCATTTTGTCAAGAGCAGTTCTGTCAACAACTAAGTCTCTGATTACAGGGAATGGTTTTGCTCTCCATGGTTCAATAGTTATTGTTTCAACACCTTCAAACTTTCTCATATGAAGTTGGCAGGTTGTTACTGCATCATCTGGTCCATGTGGACGTCCATTAATGTATAATCCGCACATTCCACATATTCCTTCACGACAATCGTTATCAAAACATACTGGATGTGATAATTTATTTACTAGACTTTCATTTAATATATCCAACATCTCTAAGAAAGAACAGTCGGGTGAAATGTCTTTTATTTTATATGTCTCGAAGCGTCCTTTAGCTTTATGGTTTTCTTGACGCCAAATTTTTAATGTAAAATCCATCTTACTTGTAATTTCTTTGTTGAACGTTAATAAACTCGTAATTTAATTCTTCTTTATGCATTATTGGTTCTTGTCCTTCACCTTTATACTCCCATACTCCAACAAACATAAAGTTCTCATCATCTCTTCTTGCTTCTCCCTCGTCAGTCACATATTCTTCTCTATAATGTCCACCGCAGCTTTCTTCTCTTTGAAGAGCGTCTTTTGCCATGATTTCTGAAAGTTCTATATGGTCTGCAAGGCGTAAAGCTTTTGCTAGTTCAGGATTCATTGAGTTCATATCGCCAGTTACGCTAACATTTGACCAAAACTCTTTCCTTAAAGCTGCTAGCATAGGGATTGCTTTTGTAAGTTTCTCCGCATTTCTTCCCATTCCTACATATTCCCACATAATGTGACCAAGTTCTCTTTGAAGAGTATCAACGGTCTTTTCTCCCTTGATTGCCATTATGCTTTCAAGTTTTGCTCTAACTGATTTCTCTGCCTCATCAAACTCTTTTGTTTCAATTGAAACTCTTGGTTGGTGAATTTTGTCTGCAAGGAAGTTTTGCATTGTATAAGGAAGTACGAAATAACCGTCAGCCAAACCTTGCATAAGGGCAGATGCTCCTAAACGATTTGCTCCGTGGTCAGAGAAGTTTGCCTCTCCTGTTGCAAATAATCCTGGAACAGTTGTTTGAAGATCATAATCAACCCAAAGTCCCCCCATTGTATAGTGAACAGCTGGATAAATCATCATTGGGTTTTCGTAAGGGTCAACGTCAACAATCTTTTCATACATTTGGAAAAGGTTACCGTAACGCTCTTGAATCTTGTCTCTTCCCAAACGCTCAATTGCTGTTTTGAAATCTAAGTAAACTGCAAAGCCTGCTCCAACTCCATATCCTGCATCACAACGTTCTTTAGCTGCTCTTGATGCAATATCTCTTGGAACAAGGTTTCCAAAAGCAGGGTATCTTCTTTCTAAGTAGTAGTCTCTATCCTCTTCTTTTAAATCAGTAGGATTAAGTTTTCCTTCTCTAATTGCTTTTGCGTCTTCTATATTTTTTGGCACCCATATTCTTCCGTCATTTCTTAGTGACTCAGACATAAGTGTTAGTTTCGATTGGTAGTCTCCCTTAACTGGAATGCAGGTTGGGTGAATTTGAACAAAACAAGGATTAGCAAACATTGCTCCCTTATGATAACATTGAACAGCTGCTGAACCATTACATTCCATAGCATTGGTTGAAAGGAAGTAAACATTTCCATAACCACCTGTTGCCATAACCACTGCATGTGAACTCCAACGTTCAAGCTCTCCTGTTTGAAGATCTCTTGTTATAATTCCTCTTGCTTGTCCGTCAACAACAACAAGATCCATCATCTCTCTTCTTTCATACATTTCAACAGTACCTGCCTTTATTTCTTTTGAAAGTGCAGAATAAGCACCTAAAAGAAGCTGTTGTCCTGTTTGACCCTTAGCGTAGAATGTTCTACTAACTTGTGATCCTCCAAAGGAACGGTTATCTAATAGACCAGCATAATCTCTTGCAAAAGGAATTCCTTGTGCAACTCCTTGGTCAATTATACTATTTGCAACTTCTGCTAAACGATAAACATTTGCTTCTCTTGCTCGATAGTCACCTCCCTTAATTGTGTCAACAAATAATCTTTCAACACTGTCACCATCGTTTTGATAGTTCTTTGCTGCATTTATTCCTCCTTGAGCTGAAATTGAGTGAGCTCTTCGTGGAGAATCTGATATGCAAAATATCTTAACATTAAAACCCA
>JAGNRX010000003.1 GCA_017988355.1 Bacteroidales bacterium
AAAAGAAATGACAAAAGCTGAAATCGTTGCAGAAATTGCACAAAGAACAGGATTAGAGAAAGTTAACATTCAAGCAACAGTTGAAACTTTTATGGAGGTTATAAAAGATTCACTTGGTGACGGTAACAATGTGTATTTAAGAGGCTTTGGAAGCTTTATCATCAAAAGAAGAGCAGAAAAAACTGGTAGAAATATCTCAAAAGGAACAACAGTAATTATTCCTGCACATAATATCCCATCATTCAAGCCTTCAAAGACTTTTATGAATGAGATTAAAACAAATGTAAAATAATTTAATATTTAAGACAATGCCAAGCGGAAAGAAAAGAAAAGGCCATAAAATGGCAACTCACAAGCGTAAAAAACGTTTGCGTAAGAATAGACATAAGAATAAGAAATAGATTTCTTAATATGTTTTTGATTTGTAGAAATATAATATCAAAAACGGAAATATTGCAAAGCGTTATTTAGCTTTAATTCTTTGCAATATTTTTTTTAATAATATTTACGGCTCCTATGAATAAAGATTTAATAATTGATGTAAAGGATTTGGGAGTTGAAATCGCTTTGCTTGAGGACAAGCAACTAGTAGAATTGCACCAAGAAAAGAATGAGACAAGTCATCTTGTTGGCGATATCTATTTAGGTACTGTCAAGAAGATAATGCCAGGTCTTAATGCCGCATTTGTTGATGTTGGGCATGATAAAGATGCATTTCTACACTATCTTGACTTAGGACTTCATTTCAATTCTTTAGATAAATTTACTCGAACTTGTATCAGTGCTGATGCAAAGAGTGTTTTTATCGAGAAGATGAAATTAGAACCCGATTTAGAAAAAAACGGGAAACTTAATAATGTCTTAAAGCAAGGACAAATTATTTTAGTTCAAATTGCTAAAGAACCAATATCAACCAAAGGACCAAGGCTCACCTCCGAGCTTTCATTTGCAGGAAGATATTTGGTCTTAATTCCATTTTCAAATAAAATCTCTATTTCTTCAAAAATCAAAAGTGTTGATGAAAGAAATAGGCTTAAGCGTTTAATCCAAAGTATTCGTCCAAACAATTTTGGAGTAATAATAAGGACAGTAGCCGAAAATCAAAATGTTGCAGAATTAGATGCAGATTTAAAAGATTTATTATCGAAATGGGATGTAATCTATAAGAAATTACCTAAAACCCTACCTCCTAATAAACTTGTTTCTGAAATTGATAAATCAACCGCAATTCTTCGAGATCTATTGTCGGATGATTTTACAAATGTATATGTAAATAGTGTGGAAATGTACGAAGACCTAAAGTTGTACATGAAAACTATATCTCCTGAAAAAGTGGATTTAGTTCGTCACTATAAATTACAAACTCCGATTTTTGATCAGTTTGGAGTTTCAAATCAGATTCGCAATTCTTTTGGAAAGGTTGTAACGATTAGGTCGGGTATTTATTTGGTAATTGAACAGACAGAGGCATTATGTGTTATTGATGTTAATTCAGGACACAGAAGTAAATCATCTCAAGATCAGGAAGAGAATGCCCTAATGGTGAATATGGAAGCCACAGAGGAGATTGCTCGCCAGATGAGATTGCGCGATATTGGAGGAATAATAGTAATAGACTTTATCGATTTAAATATTGCAACAAATAGAAAGTTGCTTTATACAAAGATGACAGATCTTATGTCAAGAGATAAAGCAAGACACACTATTTTACCTCTAAGTAAATTCTGTTTAATGCAGATAACACGTCAAAGGGTTAGACCAGTGATAACTTTTGATTTATCTGAAATCTGTCCAGTATGTGGAGGCACAGGCAAGATTAAGTCTTCAATAATAATTGTAGATGAGATAGAAAATGATCTAAAATACTTAGTTCAAGAGCAAAACGAGAAAAACTTAACAATCATCCTTCATCCTTTCGTTCATTCATACCTCACCAAGGGATTCTTTTTGTCAAGAATAAAGAAATGGGAAAGAACCTATAAGACAAAAATTAAATTATTAGAGGATAATAATTTTAGCCTTTTGGAGTATCAGTTTTTGAACGCAAACAAGGATGTGATAAAATTATAATATTAAGTATTATAGTTTTTAAAGACTTTGACTCTCTTCTTTTTTAAGGAGAGAGTTTTTTGTTTTTAGATCTTAGATCTAATTTTTTATTCCTTTGATTCAGCAAATTAGTTCTTTGATTCAAGAAATCCTTTCTTTGATTCAGTAGATCCTTTCAGCGTTTAATTTCTCTAAAAGATATAGTGCTTAGGGCTAAGGTTTTCGTTTTGAGAAATGAGCCCCAAAAAGAATAAATCAACGCTTACATGAGATCTTGGGTCACTCGTTATTTTATGAAATTCCAAATTAGTTGCTTTGCTCTCATAGGGTTTTTCTATACAGATAATGGTGTTTTTATTAATCTTGTCTTGTATGTTTTGGAATGAATTATAGGAGCAAGGGATTTTAAGAATATTCTCTTTGCCATATTCCTTTTCAAGTGCAAGAATTAATTTCAGTGGTTTTCTCCTATTCTTCTTTATGAGTTTATTATATAAATCAAACATATAGGGTGAGTGAATTGAATATTCGTCCTTCTTTTTTATAAAATGTAATATCCGATGTTTGTGTTTGAATAGATTCATATTATAGTTTGATTATATCTTTATTATAATTGCAAAGATAAGCCTTTTTGAAATAATTTATTTATCTTTGCTGATTAATAGGTTAATTATCGATTTTATAATTAATCTAAAAACAATAATATATAGAATTAATCTGTTTTATTCTTAGCGATGAAATTATACACAGAGCAAGTTGTCAAGAAATATAGGAAAAGAACGGTTGTTAAAGGCGTTTCGATTGAAGTAAACCAAGGAGAGATTGTTGGATTATTAGGTCCAAATGGTGCTGGTAAAACAACAACTTTTTATATGATGGTTGGGCTTATTAAGCCTTATAGTGGAGAGGTTTTTCTTGATGATAGAAGGATTACAGATATGCCAATGTATCAAAGGGCTCAGCTTGGGGTCGGATACTTAGCTCAAGAGGCTTCTGTTTTTAGAACCCTCTCGGTTGAGGATAACATAATGGCTGTTTTGGAGTTTAGAGACCTAACCCAAAAAGAAAGAGTTAGAATAATGGTTGACCTACTTAATGAGTTTGGACTTAACCATATTCGTAAGAGCAAGGGAAATCAACTCTCGGGAGGAGAAAGAAGGAGGACAGAGATAGCAAGAGCCTTGGCGGCAGACCCTAAATTTATTCTTCTTGATGAACCTTTTGCTGGCGTTGACCCAATTGCGGTTCAGGACATTCAAAATATTGTTTCAAAATTAAAAGAAAGAAACATAGGCGTATTAATAACAGACCACAATGTTCACGAAACCCTTACAATTACGGATAGGGCTTACCTTTTGTTTGAAGGAAATGTTTTAAAGGCTGGAACTCCGAAAGAGCTTGCCTCTGATGAGCAAGTTAGAAAGAAATATTTGGGAGAAAACTTTGAATTACGATAAAAGGGATAATATGCTTTTTATTTTCATAGATAAAATAACAAATAGAGTAGGATATACTTTAAGTTTAATTTTCAAAGATATATTGGGTGTTGACTATAAAATAACAACCAACAGAGAGGCTTTTGAAAATTATGAAGGAGCTAAGTTATCATATTCTAAAAATAGGATTGGACAAGAGGCATTTATCTGTTCAACAGATTTGCTTTTTGAAACAGTTATTGAGATTAAGGAATTAAATCTATTTGAATATAGGGGCAATCCGGCTGTCTTTAGAACTTTTTCAAAAGACTCAATCCTGCCCTTCGACATTTTTGCAGCCTCTTTTTACTTTGTTTCAAGATATGAAGAATACCTACCATTTATTCAAGATAATCACGGAAGGTTTCGATATCAGGAGAGCTTTGCATTTAAGAACTCATTCCTTCATAAGCCTATTGTCAATATTTGGGCAAAGCAATTGGAAGAAAAACTGAAAGAAATATATCCCGATTTGGAGTTCTCTAAACATTATTTCAGATTTTACAACACTATCGACATTGATTCTGCTTATTCATTTAAAGAAAAAGGACTAGCCAGGAAAACAGTCGGATTTATTAGAGATGTCCTAAGTGGTAATTTTTCTGAATTTGTTTATAGATTTAATGTTTTGTTTCTAGGTAAACAAGACCCTTATGATACTTTTGATTATCAAATTTCTCTAATAAAAAAACATAAACTCAAGACAATTTATTTCATTCTTTTTGGTCACTATGGTAAGTATGATAAGAATATATCTCCCTACAATAAGAAGTTTCAAATGTTGATTAAGTATCTTTGTGACTATGCAAAGGTTGGAGTTCATCCTTCGTATGCTTCTTTTGATCAGAAGGAAGAGCTATCTATACAAATTAAAGAATTATTACAAGTTATTCATAAACCAGTCTTCAGAAGTAGATTCCATTTCTTAAAATTTAGACTTCCAATATCATTTAGGAGATTACTCGAAAATATGATTACAGATGATTATTCAATGGGATATTCCGATATTATTGGATTTAGGGCAGGGATTTGTTCTGGTTATAACTTCTATGACTTAGAGGTAGATGGAGAAACAAAGCTAAGACTTCATCCCTTTGCTCTTATGGATGTTGCACTAAAAAATGGAATGGGATTAAGCCCTGAAGAGGCTGTTGAAAAGATAAAGCAAATTGCTAATGAGGTAATTGAAGTTGAGGGCGACTTTATCAGTGTTTGGCATAATGAATCGATGTGTGAGAGATATCAATGGAAGGGTTGGAGAGAGGTTTATGAAAAGATGATAGAATACGTTTCAGCTGTTGACAGGACTCCATTTGAGCAGTAGTTTGGAACATAAAGTTAGAATAATCGTATAAGTTTCACAATTTACAATATTAATAGTTATGATAGTAGTTACAGGAGCGGCAGGTTTTATAGGAAGTTGTATGGTAAGTAAGTTGAATAAACTTGGGAGGAATGATATTATTATTGTTGATGATTTCAAGAAAAAGTCAAAGAAGAATAATTACTCAAATCTACAATATGCGAAAAAGATAGATAGGATTGAATTTATAAGTTGGTTTGAAAAAAATGCCAGTAAGATTGAATTTGTCTATCACTTAGGAGCAAGAACCGATACAACAGAGTTTGATTGGAAGGTTTTCTTAGAGTTAAATCTTAACTACTCAAAGAATATTTGGAGGATTTGTACCTTCAATACCATTCCTTTGGTCTATGCCTCTTCGGCGGCAACCTATGGTGAAGGAGAAAATGGATATGACGACAATCACGATATCATCCCAAACCTAAAGCCACTCAACCCTTATGGCCGATCTAAGCAAGATTTTGACTTATGGGTTTTAAAACAAGAAAACAAACCTCCATTTTGGGCAGGGTTAAAGTTTTTCAATGTTTATGGGCCTAATGAATACCATAAGCAAAGGATGGCTTCCGTAATCTTTCATTCATTTAATCAGATAAACGAACAAGGATTTGTTAAACTATTCCGTTCACATCGTTCAGATTATAAGGACGGAAGACAATTAAGAGACTTTATATACGTTAAAGACTTGATTTCTGTAATGGCCTTTATGTTTGAAAATGATTTAGAGTCTGGAATTTACAATTTAGGCACAGGTAAGGCAAGGAGTTTCTATGATTTAGCTCAGGCTACATTTAAGGCAATGGGCAGGGAATCAGATATTGAATTTATTGATATTCCAATCGATATAAGAGACAAATACCAGTACTTTACTGAGGCTAAGATGGATAAGCTAAAAAACGCTGGATATAAGGACAAGTTCCACACCTTAGAGGAAGGCGTCCAGGATTATGTGAAAAACTATTTAATGACAAAATTATACTATTAACTATATGAACTACAAAGCTAAACTACATTCAATAAAAGCATTTGTTTTTGATTACGATGGAGTATTAACTGATGGATTTTTGATGGTAAGCGATCATAACAACATATTCAGAAGTGGAAATGTTAAAGATGGATATGCTATCCAGTATGCAATAAGGAAGGGTTATGAAATTGCAATTATCTCAGGCGGAAACGGTGACAGCATATTGGCAAGAATGGAAATGTTGGGGATTAAAGACGTCTTCACAAGCTCATCAAATAAGAAAGAGATATTTTTCAATTATTTAAAAACCAAAGGGTTTAAGCCAGAAGAAGTATTATTTATGGGAGACGATATTCCTGATTACGATTTAATGATTGAAGCAGGAGTGGCAACTTGCCCAGCAGATGCTGTTGAGGAGATTAAATCTGTTGCGGATTATATTTCACATAAAAACGGAGGTTATGGATGTGTAAGAGACGTTATAGAACAGGTTATGAGATTGCATAATCAATGGTTTCACGAAGAATCAAAAGCATGGTAAAATTAGGCAAAACTTTTATAATAATACTAATCTTAATAATTCCACTTTTTGCTTTTACACAGGCAAAAGGGGGGAAGAAGCTTTTAAACAGAAAGGCAACTTTCTATCATAATAAGTTTGTGAATAGGAAAACATCCTCTGGAGAGAAGTTTGTCCAAACAAAATACACTGCAGCTCATAAAACAATTCCATTAAATACCTTAGTCAAAGTGACTAACGAAAATAATGGACGTTCAGTTATTGTAAAAGTAAATGATCGCTGTCCTAAGAGAGGAGTTATTGATTTATCACTTGTTGCTGCAAAGAGATTGGATATGATTGAAAAAGGTGTAGCTACCGTTAAAATCGAAATATTAAACGACGATTATCTCGATATTTGGGAAAAACAAGACGAAATCTTTAATATGTTTGACCGTGTAGAGGAAAAAGACAACTTAAGGAGTAGTTATTTTGACCTTAATTCTTTTGACAAATCAATCAACCTAATAGACATTTTCTATAACTCAAAATCTATTCCATTTCATAGAGTTGAAAAAGAGAGTTTGATAGCTCATAAAACTAATCTTAAAACAAGTTCCCATAAGGCTTTAGAGATTGCATTCATAGCAAAGGAACAACAATATTATTACATAAATATAGGTCACTTTAATTCGTTAAATAAATTCAGTTAAGTAGTTGTATAATCTAAAGAAATCATGCTTCAAAAATAAAATTTAAAAAATAAAAATACAGAATAGTTTTTTATTAGAAAATTTATTTTTACTTTTGCAAGACACATTTTCTTGAATTATTATGTAGTAAAAGAGTTAAACTATTAGTAATTAAAGCAAAATAATTATAATTACTATTTTAAAAGATAGTATTTACATTGCATTTATAATATATTATGTATAAACGAAATATCTTGTTTTCACTCACTAAGGCAGCAAAATCTTGTTTGTTTGTTATAATAGCAGCAATGCCTTTTGTAGGTTTTGCACAACAGGAGCCTCAATTTACTCAGTATATGTTTAATCGTTTGTCATATAATCCTGCTTATGCTGGAAGTAATGGCGCAATGTGTTTAACAGGATTCTACAGAAACCAATGGATGGGTTTAAAACTAACTGATGTTAATAATGGCAACCCTTCAACCCCAACAACATTAAATTTTTCGTTTGACCTTCCAATAAGATTTCTTCACGGAGGCTTAGGAGCAACAATAGTATCTGATAAGATAGGATATTGGGATCAAACCTTTGTTAAATTAGATTATGCATATAGATTTGAATTACCAACAGGGAATTTAGCTTTTGGTATAGAAGCACAATTTTTCAGTTCAGCAATTGATTTTGGAAAATTAGTTGGAAGTGATCAAATTAATGAATTAGATGAAATAGGACTTTCAAATGACCCTATCCTAAGGGACGCCTCTCAGCAGAATGATTTCTTGTTTGATTTAGGCTTAGGTGCATACTATCAAATCCCAGGTAAGTTTTATGCTGGAATTTCAACTGCAAAACTATTGGAAACAAAGAGCGAAAAGCTTAAATGGCAAGATAAGAGACATTATTTTGTTCTTGCAGGATATGAATGGACAGTTCCAGCTTATCCATCTTTTAGGGTTTTACCTTCTGCAATACTTAAAACAGAATTATCAACCTTCCAACTTGATGCAACAGCACTTGTAGAATATAACTATATGTTCTGGGGAGGATTAAATTTCCGTATCCAAGATGCTGTAAGTGTTTTGGGAGGATTAACTTTAGGAGGGTTTAAACTTGGAATGGCTTACGATATCCCAACTTCAAAATTATCAGGAAGGTCTTATGGATCATTTGAATTATTTGTTAGATATTGTTTCAAGGTCGAAAACCAACCAAAGCCACCAACGAGTTATAGAAACACTCGTATGAATTAAAATAATGTAACTAAACAGTTTTTTTTACGTTTAGGAAAAGAAATAACAGAAAAGAAATATAAAATTTCGGAGAATATGAAAAAAATCATTTTAATAGCATCACTAGCATTATTTGCTGTAGGATGTAGTTCAACTGATAATGGAGAGCTGACAGGAGTACAAAATAGAAAGCAATTTGAAGATATGCAACCTTATGGAATGGTTGAAGTATCTCAAGGAAGTTTCGTAATGGGGTCAGCTGATGAAGATTTATACTCATCATACACCTACTCACCAAAAACTGTTCAGTTAAATTCATTTTGGATGGACGAAACGGAGATAACCAATAATGAATATCGTCAATTTGTATATTGGGTTAGAGACTCAATAGCATATAAGTTATTAGGTGAAGAAAATCCTACAACGTATTTAATTGAAGTTGACCAATATGGAGAAGAACTTCCTGAACCTCTAATTAATTGGAGTGCTAAGATTAATTGGGATTTAACCAAATCTGAGGAAAGAGAAGCATTAGACCCATTATTCCTACCTTCTGAAGAAAGATTCTATAATAAGAAGCAATTAGATACAAGAAAACTTAACTACGAGTATTATTGGATAGACCTAAACACTGCTGCTAAGAAAGAACACAACACAGGTATTGAGTTAAGTCAAGAATACAAAGGTTCTGCTTTTGCAGGAAGACCAGACGGGATTAAGAATAGAAAAAACCTTGTTAAGAAAGAAATTATAAATATTTACCCAGATACATTATGTTGGATGCATGACTATGCTTATTCATATAATGATACATATACTCGTTCTTATTTCTCTCATCCTGCATACGATAACTATCCAGTTGTTGGTATAACATACAAACAAGCTCAGGCTTTTTCAAGATGGAGAACATTTATTATGAACAATTTCTTGGAATCAAAAGATTTTTCAAGAATGGAAGACTTCCGTTTACCAACAGAGGCAGAATGGGAATACGCAGCAAAGGGTGGTGCACCTGGAGCTCCTTATCCATGGGGCGGACCATACGTAAGAAATGGTAAGGGTTGCTTTATTGCAAACTATAAACCAATGAGAGGTAATTATGATAATGATGGTGGAGTACTACCAGTTATTGTAGCTCATTATGCTCCAAATGATTTTGGTCTTTATGATATGGCAGGTAACGTTTCAGAATGGTGTGAAGACACTTTCGACGAATCTTCATATAATTTCACTCATGATTTAAATCAATCAGCAAGATATCAAGCAACAGACGAAGATAGCCCTCAAATGAAGAGAAAAGTTATTCGTGGTGGTTCATGGAAAGATCAAAAACACTTTATCCAAACTTCAACACGTGCATACGAGTTCCAAGATTCAGGCAAGAGCTATTTAGGATTCCGTTGCGTTCAATCATACGTAGGTAGAGTTAGAGGAGACAATCCTAAAACATCTTCAAACGTATATAAAAACTAAGAGTAAATAATAAACATTAATATAAAAAAACTAAAAACAATTTTAACATGGGCGTAGATAGTTTTGTAAGAAGTAAGTTCTATAAAAATATGGCTGCAAAGCTGTATGGTATTGGTGCATCAGCTGTAATTATAGGTGCGTTGTTCAAGATTCAACACTGGCCTGGTGCAGGATTACTACTAACAATTGGGATGGTAACTGAATCCATAATTTTCTTTATCTCTGCGTTTGAACCATTACACGTAGAATACGACTGGAGCTTAGCATATCCTGAATTAGCAGGAATGGAAGAAGAATCTCAAATTGAAGATAAGAAAAAGAAGAAAAAAGGTAAAAAAGATTTAGAATTAAATGGATTATCAGAACTTCAGATATCACATCAAGGTATGACTGAGTCTCAAGTTTTAGACGATATGCTTTCTAAGGCGAAAATTGGACCAGAACTAATAGAGAGTTTAGGAAAAGGACTACAAAACTTATCTGATACAGCATCTCAATTAGGATCTCTTTCTAATGCAGCTGCTTCATCCGAAAACTTTATTAAGAATATTGATGGAGCATCAGAATCTGTTTTAGAATTATCTAATTCATATAGGAAGACCGCAGACTACTTAAATAAGGACTTAATGGTTTCTGGAGAATACTTAGCAAATGTTCAAGATGCAGCAACAGCTGTCTCTACCTTAGCTAATATCTACAAAGAAACAGCAGTTGCCCTAACAAGTGGAGACTCTTCTTATTTGAGCGAATTGAAAACAATGGCTTCAAGTCTTTCATCAATTAACGCTCTATACGAATTGCAAATTCAAAACTCAACTGCTCAATTAGAATCAACAACACAAGTTCAAGAGAAAATCGATAATTTAGTTGTTAATTTTGCTGACACAGCAGAAAACGTACTTAGATACAAAGAACAAGTAAATGCTCTTTCAAAGAAAGTGACTGCTTTAAATGATATCTATGGTAATATGCTTGCTGCAATGCAAACAAGAGCATAGTAAAATGCTTGTTAATTGAATATACAAACTAAACAATAGAATAGAGAACTATGGGTGCAACAAATTGTCCGGAGACCCCGAGACAGAGAATGATTTCGATGATGTATTTAGTGTACACAGCTTTGTTGGCATTAAATGTATCTGTTGAAATTCTCCAAGCTTTTGTGACTGTTGGAGATAGTATGGAGATAACAAATGAGTTATTTTCAACTAAAATAGATAATTCTTATTATAGTTTTGAGAAAGCTTATTTAGCAAATCCGGAGAAAGTTGGTCCTAACTGGGAAAAAGCAAAACAAGTTAGAAAAGAAACTAAAGAGATAAATAACTATATAGACGGAATAAAATATGAATTAGTAGCTGTAGTCGAAGGCTTAAAGGGTGGAAAAGAAGAGGCTAAGAAAATGTTGGCTGAAAAGGGATACGAAGGAATTAAAGCAAAAGATGACTACTCAGTTCCAACCCAATATTTTATTGGAGGAACTGAAGACGGAACTGGTGCTAAGGCAATGGAACTTAGGAAAACAATTGAGGCTTATCAAGATAGAATGCAAAAGCTTTCAGACCCAAAATTCCTTGATAAGTTAAAAAAAATGCAAATCAATACAAAGGCTACTTACCTAAACAGAAGTGGTCAAAAATTGAACTGGCAACAATATAATTTCAATCAAACAATAACCTTAGCCGACTTAGTTATTCTAAATAAGTTTAAATCTGAAATTCAGAATGCGGAGTTCGATTTGGTCAATCATTTATTATCTTCAGTAAGTGCTGATGACTATAAATTTGATAATGTTAGAGCTAAAGTTGTTCCAACGGCAACCTATGTTATGCAAGGAACATCTTATGAGGCACAAGTTTTTGTTGCAGCATATGACTCAAAAACCCAATTAACAGCTGATGTTAGAGGCGCGAACCTTGTTAGTGACTCTGGTGTTATTAAATTGAAATTCCCAGCTGGAGCAGTTGGACTTCAAAAATACCAAGGTACAGTTTATGTTAAAGGCGACAAGGGAGACGAACCTTATCCATTCTCTGGAGAATATTTTGTTGCAGCACCAGCTGTTACAATATCCCCAACAAATATGAACGTATTCTATATTGGAGTTGACAACCCAGTATCTATTTCAGCACCTGGAACAAGCTTTGAACAATTAGTTCCATCAATAACCGGTGGAGGTGGTGCAACCATTAAGAAAGTATCTCCAGGTAACTATATCGTAAATGTTAAAACACAGCAAGATGTTATAATATCTGTTGATGCAAACATTAATGGAAAGAACATGAAACAAGGAGCAATGAAGTTCCGTGTTAAACAGATACCTAAGCCAAAAGCTGTGGTAGGATCATCAGATGGTGGCAGAATAGCTAAAGAAATTCTTGTAGCTCAAGGAGGACTAAAAGTTGTTATGGACGGATTTGACTTCCCTGTAAGATATGATGTAGTTGAATTCCAAATGACCTTCAATACCGGAGGAGACGGACAAGCTCCATTAGTAGCTAGAGGATCACGATTTACACCTGAAATGATTAGCCAAATTCAAAGATTAAGAAGAGGCAACAAAGTTTATATTGAAGGCATTAGAGCAAAAGGACCAGATGGAGAAAAATCAGTTCAAAACCCTCAAATGATATTTGTAATACAATAAAACACATAAGATATGAAAAAAATATTTGTAATAGTATTAGTGCTAACCTCTATGTTTGCCATAGACCTAAAAGCACAAATATTAAACGAACCAGAAGCTCCTGCTAGAGATAGCTTTTATGAAGATATATCTTTTAAACAAAGAAAACCATTTACTTTCCCATATGTTCGTGCAGCAGATGTTGTTTGGAAATGGAGAATATGGAGAGTTATAGACTTTCGTGAAAAACAAAATCAAGTATTCTATTATCCAATTGCTCCAGATCAAGGAAGAGTAAATTTCTTCTACGCATTAGAAGAAGCAATTAATGATGGTAGAATAAAGATTTATCTTGATGACGAATTTAAAAACGAAATTTTAAATTGGCAAGAAAGAAAAATGGCGTTAATTCCAGCTCAAACAACTACAATAGACGTAGAAGATATTGACGGAACCCTATATCAAAAAGACACAACAATCCAAATTGCTTTAAAAACAGAAGACATCAAAACACTTCGTATAAAAGAAGATTGGTTTATTGACAAAAGCAGAACAGTTCAAGACGTTAGAATATCTGGTTTCTCGCCAATATTTTACAGAGCTCCGGACGATGGTGGAACACCAATTCCTTATCCTCTTTTTTGGGTAAGATATGACGATCCAGAAGTAAGGAATTTGCTTGCAAACACAGAGGTGTATAATTTTAAGAACGATGCTCAAAGAAGAACTTATGATGATATATTCCTAAAGAGGATGTTTAGTAGCTATATTATCAAGGAATCTAATACCTACAGCACTCGAACTCTTAATCAATACACTTCAGGAGACGAGGCACTACTTGAATCAAATAATATCAAAGATGCGATATATAACTTTGAAGAAGATATGTGGGAATACTAGTTTAGTCTAACCCCACGCTTTCAAAAAATACAGCAATGATTTAACCCATTGCTGTATTTTTTTTGTTTTAGGAAATTTACTCTTTGTTTTCAGCTTACTAAGTCTTTGATTCAAAAAATTAGATCAAAGATTCAGCAAATTCTTTCTTTGATTCAATTTTCTATCTCTTTGATTCATTTCCCTAATGCTGGATTACTCTATTTATTCATTGCTTTCTTGCATTATTTCATATGTAAATACCAATAAATCATTAAATATTAGAAAATAGAGTCTGAAAAAACGAAATAATAACAAATTACTCTTTGATAAAATCTAAGATTAATTTTAATAGAAATGCAGGATTATCTGCTTGTACTAAGTGACCAGCTTTTGGAACGGTTACTATTTTGGAGTTCTTAAACTTTTCTTTGAATGTAATTAGGTCTTCATCACTAACATATCCTGAATTTTCTCCTCTAAGAAGAAGAGTAGGGATATTTATTTCAGAAAACTCAATGCCAGCCATAACCTTATCAACTTCTTTTGCAAGCATTGTTATATTTGATCGCCATTTAAGTGTTTTCTGACTTAGGTCTAAATTTTTTAAAATTACATCTATCCAATCTTTCTCTATACCCTTATCTTCAAAAAACTCTCTAAAATGCCCTATATCCTTGAATTCTGAAGGCTTTACTTGAAGAATGAGCCTCATAAGCAAATCCCTTGCTTGAGTTCTCTGGTATTCTTTAAAATGAATATCGATTATTATTAGGGATTTATAGTATTCAGGGTTTTTATCAACCATCTTCATCGCAATTTTTCCTCCCATAGAATGACCAATAAGGATTGGGTCTTCAAACCCCTGTGTTAGAGTAAATGAATTCAGGATGTCTGCCATTTCATCAATAGAAAAATGCTCAGTATGGAAGCTTCTGCCGTGATTTGGAATGTCTGGAACAATAACACTAAAGCCCTGCTCTGATAAAAACTTGGCAACCATCATCCAATGATCACTTAGTCCCAACCATCCGTGTAGAATTAATATTGGTTGCCCACTTCCATATTGTCTAAAGAAAAACTCCATAGTCTTATTATTTGTTTTTAATCAATAATGCAGTCATATTGAATGCAAATTTAAAAACTTTTGGCATATATACTTTGATAGCTTGTAAATTTTAATTAGTTTTGCATCTTCAAATATAAAGTTCTTCACTTATGGAATATTTAGTAATAATTATTTTTGCGGTATTCGTTAATAACGTAATACTATCTCAATTCTTAGGAATTTGTCCTTTTTTGGGGGTTTCTAATAAAGTCAGCACTTCTTTAGGAATGGGGGCAGCAGTTGTTTTTGTTATGACTCTTGCAACTCTTGTTACCTATTTATTTCAGAAGCTAGTTCTTAATCCTCTTGATATAGGCTTCCTTCAAACCATTGTTTTTATTTTGGTTATTGCGGCTTTGGTTCAAATGGTTGAGATTGTATTAAAGAAAGTTAGCCCAAGTTTATATCAAGCACTTGGTGTTTTTCTTCCACTTATCACAACAAACTGTGCTGTATTGGGTATAGCTATTTTAGTTATTCAAAAAAACTTTACCTTAGTCGAGGGACTTGTTTATTCAGTTGGAATGTCATTAGGATTTACCTTAGCAATGGTTCTTTTTGCAGGGCTGAGAGAGCAAATTGAGCTTTCATCAACCCCTAAAGGAATGAAAGGAATGCCTATAGTTTTAGTAACAGCAGGTGTCTTAGCAATGGCATTTATGGGATTTGCAGGCTTAGTTAAAATCTAATTATAATAGAAATGGACAACCAAGTCAAAGAACCTCAAACCGAAGAAATGACAAGTAAACAAGAAGAGAAAATTGATATAAAACCAATTAAATCTATTGTTAAGGACAAGACAAGCAGGAAACTATCTAAAGGACTTAAAGAAAAACCGAAGAAACCATCTTGGTGGGTACGCACCAAAAGGAAGAAACTTGTTTTGGAGCTTCAAACTGCACTTAAAGATTTTGGGATAAATAAAGCGTGGGTTCATAATCACTTCATCTTAGCAGAAGAAAAGAAGGCTAAGAATATTACTATCTATGTTGAGATTAATATGTTGAGATTAAATAAAATAGATGCTCATCAATTAGACGTTTTAATGGATAATAGATTTAAGAAAAAGAAGATTAGTATCATTGATATTGCTTCTCTTCAACCCTCAATTAAAGAATTCGTTTTTAAAGACGTCACCACTCTACTTTAAATATCTAATGAAGATTTCAGCAACAATAATTTGTTTCAACGAAGAAAAGAATATTGAACGTTGTTTAAATTCTCTACAAGGCATTGTTGATGAAATAGTTGTTGTCGATTCTTTTTCCACAGACAAGACAGAAGAAATATGTAGTAAGTTTGACCTTGTCTTTATTAAGAATAAGTTCTTAGGTCATATAGAACAAAAAAACTTTGCACTTACCAAAGCTAAATACGATTATGTTCTCTCCTTAGATGCTGACGAGGCTATTTCTCCTGAACTAAGAAAATCAATCTTAAAAATCAAGCAGGAAAATCAAGATAAGGATTCTTTGGAATTTGATTCATATTCTTTCAACCGATTGACTAACTATTGTGGTGAGGGTTGGATAAAGCATAGCGGTTGGTATCCAGACACTAAACTAAGGCTTTGGGATAAGACCAAAGGCTCTTGGGGAGGAGAAAACCCTCATGATATGGTTATAATGCAAAAAGGAGTTAAGACCAAATGGTTAAAGGGCGACCTCTTACATTATTCTTATTATTCTGTTCAAGAACATATCAATCAGCTTAATAAGTTTTCAACAATAGGAGCAATAGAAAAGTATAAGAAAGGTAAAAAGGTAAGCATAATATCAATAATAATAAAACCAATTTGGAAGTTCTTGAGAGATTATATTTTTAAAGGAGGGTTCTTAGATGGCTTTGCAGGCTTTAAGATTTGTATTATTTCTGCATTCTCTACATTTATTAAATACGTCAAACTCAAAGAGCTTTATAAATAATAAAAAAGGTCGCTAAGTAATTATAGCGACCTTTTTAGTAATATTGTTATTTAGAATTTTTCTTTATCACAATACTTGTACTGTTTCAACAATTGATTTTCCTGTTTGAACAGCTTTTAGATTTTCTGGTATCATTTTATGATGACGTTCAGGAAGTGATTTCATTAAACCTTTTTCGATGAACTCTTCAGTTACAACTGGTTTAACTTGTAGGAAAGCTCCAAGAA
>JAGNRX010000087.1 GCA_017988355.1 Bacteroidales bacterium
ATTTATTTGTGTTCTGAGATTATTATTATTATTATTTTTTCTGGTATTAGTGATACGCGAATTATAGTAAATTTGCATTGCGACGAGAAAACCCTTACCAGTTACAAAATTCGATAAACATGTTGTAAACTAATGGAGAGTACAGAAAACAGATTTTCAATACATGTATCAAAATAAGGTCTGCAGCTGCTATTCAGTTCCAAGCTAAATTCTACGAATAGTTAGAGACAGTTTTACCAGTGTTACAAGTAGAAAAACTTTTGTAGATTGCAGGAGAAACCGTAAAAGATGAAGAAGAATTGTAAAATGAAAAAAGTTCCTCAATACTTATGTTTTCTTTTTTGAAATGATTGTAGATAGTTGGTTTTAAACTCTCATCAGGTTTATTTTTAGTTGCAATTCGTGAAACTGTTAGTTCTATTATCATAATAAAATTATATTTATCATAAGTATCCACAGAAACATCAAAAATGTAAATAGTAAATCTTAAAAAGTGAAAAGTTTAAATTATAAAGTGAGAAAATAAGAATAACAAAAAGTACGTAAAAACCGCACCCCCCCTATTAAGTATATATAGGCGTTATTAGATAAATACGTACTTTTTGCATTAAAACCAAGATTCAAATAAATAACTCCTTAAAAGAAATTACTAAAACAAAGATTCAAATGTTCGACCCACTTCGGGGTCGCAGATGATGGGGTTATAATCTGTATATTCTATAAATTCTACAAACCTTTGACACCTTTGGGGGTCATATCATTTCCGTTGTACGGTATTTCTTGCTAAGGCAAGCGGCAAGCCGATGATTCTTGATTGGTTACTTAATTAAAATCCTATTAATCTTCAAATCCTGTAAATCCTTATTCAGACAAAATAACATATCCTAATAATAAATAATTATTTCTTTAATAGACCATTATAAACCTTATCGTTTTTTATTATTGAAATTGCTTTTTGTAGGCCTTCGTCTGTATCTTTTATTGATTGGTAGTAATAGTTGATTCCATAAAGGTTTCGTGCTATCATTGCTTTTAGAGTTGCTTCAATGTAGATATCTGATTTTTTCATCATTTCTTCCATTTTCTTATCTTCATTTTCTGCTTTTTCAACAATTGTTTTTAATAACTCAGGATTATTTAAAAGCTCTTTTGCATAGGTTTGATATGATGTGTAGTTGGGTTTGGTGGTGTCTTTTACTTGTTCTAAAAGATACATTCCAACCATTTGATTTACCCATTCTTTCTTTATGTCATTATGCTCCACTCCTTCTTTTTGTGCATAGGCAGTAAATTCTTTCATCAAATTTAAAGAAGGGTATGTTTTGTTGAAGTCGTCAAAGGTTGGGTTTTGTTTTAAGAATGTGGTTCTATTGTCATCTACCCATTGCATTGTGAAGTTATTGAATATTCCTTTGGAGCGTAGGTTGATTAGGTAGTCTGATGCTCTTGATGTATCAATTGGAACGAATACGTCTGGCATTATTCCTCCTCCACCATAAACTATTCTTCCATTTGCTGTTGAGTATTTAAGAGAATCAGGGAAAGATATTGAGTCAGGTGTTATTAGTTCTTTATGTTGGAAGCGTTTCATATAGTCATTATAGTATGAGTCTAAACCATCGTCCCAAGGCTTTTGAATACAACGACCGCTTGGTGTGTAGTATCGTGAAGTTGTTAGTCTTATCTGAGAACCATCAGGCAAGTTAAAAGGTCTTTGTACTAAGCCTTTTCCAAAACTTCTTCTTCCTATAATAACTCCTCTGTCCCAGTCTTGAATTGCCCCTGAAACAATCTCGGAAGCAGATGCAGAACTCTCATCAATTAGTACTACGATTTTACCTTTCTCAAACGTCCCTTTTCTTTCTGCCTTAAAGTCATATCGTGGAGAAGAAACTCCTTCTGTATATACTAATAGCTTTTCATCACTTAGGAATTCATCACATATTTTAAATGCAACATCTAAGTATCCACCGCCATTTCCTCTAAGGTCAAAGATTAGTTCTTTCATTCCTTGCTTCTGAAGGTCTTGGATTGCCTCAACAACTTCTTCTGTTGATTTTTGTGCAAACCTATCAAGACGGATATATCCAAGAGTTTTATCAAGCATAAACCAAGTATCAACACTTGTAATTGGAATTTTATCTCTAATTATTTCAAATATTATTGGCTCTTTTCTTCCTCTTCTTTCAATAGTTAAACTAACTTTAGTCCCTTTTACTCCTCTTAGGTTCTTAAACACAAAGTCATTCTTAATGCTATCGCCTGTTGCAATTTTATCATCAACCTTTATTATTTTATCCCCCGGCATAACTCCAACCTTTTCAGAAGGGCCTCCCCTAATAACATCAACAACATGAATTGTATCTTTCATTATTTGAAACGAAATACCTACTCCATCGAAGTTGCCAATAAGTGGTTCATTCATTTTCTGAACATCTTCTTTTGTAATATAAACAGAATGTGGATCGAGTTCTTTTAACATGTTCACTATACCCTTTTCAACTATTTTTGGCATATCTGGCTTTTCAGCATAATAATATCTTATCATATTTAAAGTAAAAGACATTTTGTTATCAGTAGATAAAAGTTCTGTTTTATCGAGGGTTTGAGCCGTTAATAATGATGAAATTAATAAAAATAAAGAAAAAAGAATTTGTTTCATAGCAATAATAAATTAAACTTTGTCGTTAATAAATGTTGAGGTGCAAAAGTAATAATAAAAAATTAGAAATAGATGAGCTTATACACAATAATATTAATAGTTCTGTTAGTTATTTCCTTTGTTGGCCTATGGAAAATCTTCCAAAAGGCGGGATACAAAGGTTGGTATAGTATTATTCCGATACTTAACGCTTGGTATGTGGTAAAAATTATAAATAAAAAGTTTTGGTGGTTTATTTACCTCTTAATCCCTTTTATTAATATATTCGTTATAATGCTTGTCATTATAGAAATAATGAAGTGTTTCCGTAAAAATGGTCTATTAATACAAATAGCAGGAGTCTTATTTCCTTTTGTTGTCTTGCCTTGGCTTGGCTTCTCTAAAAAAGAAAAATATACCCACCCATCAGAACTTCCAGCAGTTAAGAACTCTGCTACTAGAGAATGGGTTGATGCTATTCTTTTTGCAGTCATTGCAGCATCAATAATTAGAATGTTCTTCTTTGAAGCATACACAATTCCTACTTCATCTATGGAAAAATCTCTCTTAGTTGGAGATTATCTTTTTGTAAGTAAGGTTGCCTATGGTCCAAGAATTCCAAATACTCCAATTGCTTTTCCTTTGGTTCATCATACAATTCCAATTTTAAACATTAAGTCTTATCTCGAATGGTTAAAATTAGATTACCATCGTTTCCCTGGCATAAGTCACCTAAAAAGAGGAGATGCTGTTGTCTTTAACTTCCCTGATGGAGACACCCTTTCTTCAACATACCAAAGTGCTGAAAGTTATTATAGCTTAGTAAGGAAATATGGAAGAGAAAGAGTTTGGAACTCCCCTCAAGAATTTGGAGATATTATTGTTAGACCTGTTGATAAGAGAGAAAACTTTATAAAAAGATTAATTGGACTTCCTGGAGAAACCCTAAATATAGAGAACCAAGTTGTATTTATTAATGGTAAGGCAATTGAAAGTCCAAAAGACTATCAAATAACTTATAAGATTGAAACAGAAAATGGAGCTACTATTAATGAAAACGAACTACTAAACATAGGTGTTTCAAAAGAAGATATGGATATGATGTACCTATCATACTATACTAATCTAACTAAGCCTCAAATAGAAAACCTTTCAACAACTCCTTATATTTTAGACATTCAACCTCTAAGCTCAGAAGGAAAAACCTATTCTTCGTTTACCAAAATACCTTGCAAGATAATCTTCCACCCTGAACTTATAGACAAATGCTCTGTTTTGAGAATGGTAGGTGTTGATAGCATAGACATAAGCAATTCAATAAACTACCCGACCCTTCCTCTATCACAAGAATTGGTTAATAAGATAAAGAAATTCCCTTATGTAAAATCAATTACACCTGTACTTTGCCTAAAAGGATTTGGAGAGAAGCACTTATTCCCTTATGACGAGACTTTAAATTGGAATGTTGATAATTACGGCCCTATTCTAATTCCAAAAAAAGGAATGAAAATTGCTTTAAACCCAAGCAATGTTGCACTATATAAGAGAGCAATTACTGCTTTTGAGAAAAATAGTTTTGAAGAAAGAAATGGCAAATACTATATTAATGGCAAGATAGCAAACTCTTATATCTTTAAGATGGATTATTATTGGATGCAAGGCGACAACAGGCATAATTCAGCAGATAGTAGATTTTGGGGATTTGTTCCAGAAGACCATATTGTAGGAAAAGCATCCTTTGTTTGGCTTAGTATTAACAAAGATATGAGTGGACTGAAGAAAATTAGATGGAATAAGATATTTAGATTGGTAGAGTAAGAAGGGATTAAAAAAAAAGAAAATACAATAAAGAAACATTATCATTGATCGCCACAATAGGTAATAATTATTAATCAATAAAAATTATAACAATGAGAACAGTAAAATTATTATTAGCTGAAAGTGATATGAATTTAGGACCAATCCTAAAGACATATTTTGACAAGAACGGTTTTCCAACAATTTTGGTTACAGATGGTGAATCAGCTCTAAAAGTTTATTCATCAGAAGAAATTGATTTTGTAATATTAGAAACATCACTACCTGTAATGGATGGCTTTATTGCCGCAGAAGCAATTAGAGAACTTGATGCAACAATACCTATATTATTTATTTCTGAAAAGAATCAAGCACAGACAGACATTATTAAAGGGTTTGAAATTGGAGCAGACGATTATCTTCGCAAACCATTTTCAATGGAAGAAATTCTTTGTAGGATAAAAGCAATTTCAAAAAGAGCAATCGGTGATAGACCAGAGGATAATATTTTCAAAATTGGAGATTACTATACTTTTGACTATAACCGTCACGTGATTGCCTTCAAGGGAAATAGTGATCATAAAGCAGAAGAAATTAGACTTACTGGAAAAGAAAGTGAACTATTGAAAGTTTTTGCTTTAAGTATGAACCAAACTGTTGACAGAAAAGTTATTCTTGAAAAGGTTTGGAAGAACGACACCTATTTCAATGCAAGAAGTATGGACGTTTACATAACTAAGCTTAGAAAATACCTTAGCTATGATTCAGATGTTAAATTAGCAAACCAACACGGAGTAGGCTTTAAACTAACAATTCATCCACAATCCTCTGGAATTAAGATGAAGAAATAAGTCAAAAAGCTCAAGGTTTATTCCAAAACAAAAGCGTCATCAAAAATTAATTTGATGACGCTTTCTCTTTAATTGATTATTAGGTTTATTTCACTAATAAGTCGTTATATTTTTTAAGGCTATCTAAAACATTAGTCTTAACATGGATAAAATCTGTTACTCCTTGCGATTTAAAGCTTTCTATTTGAGCCTCTGGATAACCAGCAACAACGACATTGTTAATCTTTGTTTTAAGTATAGGAAGAGCTTTCTCAACTAAGACAGCATACTCATCA
>JAGNRX010000088.1 GCA_017988355.1 Bacteroidales bacterium
GGGTGAAGATAAAATCAATGCCTCTGTTGCAAAGCTTGCTCAAGTAAGAGATAGTTTGAAAACTAAAGGAGTTGATCTTATTTTTATTATGGCTCCAGGGAAAGGGAGTTATTATCCTGAATACTTAGCAGATAAATATGCACAACAAAACCCAACAACCACAAACTACGAAACATATACCAAAGCATTCTATAGCAATAATATTAATTATTTAGATTTCAATGCTTGGATATTTTCTTTGAAGGATACCGTAGAGTATAGATTGTTTTCAAACACAAGTGTTCATTGGGGACAATACGCTTGTTATTTAGCTTTGGATTCTATTACTCGTTATATTAATTCAATGTATAATATAGCTCTTCCTACAATCAAAATAAAAGATATAAAGTTAAGCAAGAAGATGTACGGTGAAGATAAAGAAATTGAAAGTATAATGAATCTTCATACCAGTATTCCTCACGAAGAAATGCCAAGGATTCAAGTTGAAATAAATACTAAGAATAAAGATAATCTAAGAGTATTAACCATTGGAGATAGTTATTTTAGTGGCTTAAGTGATTTAGGTTTTATGAACTTTTTATTTAAAGGTAGTGAGTTTTGGTATTATTTTAAGGAAGTAAGAAGGAGTGTCTATACTAATATGTTTGTTTGGGAATATGATGATGTAAAAAAAGAAATTGAAAAGAATGACTTATTATTAATTCTATTCACAGAAGGGAATTTATCTCATAGTCCAGAAGAGGTTGTTGATCAATTATACTATTTATATTGCATGGAACCCAACTACGAAAAGGAATTGGAATGGCAAATAAAGAAGTTTAATACATTAATTGAAAAGGATAATGATTGGAAAGAATTTATTAAGAAAAAGGCATTAAAAGAAAATAAGACAGTAAAACAAGTGACAGATGACGATGCAGAATATATGGCAAGAGAATATTTAAAGGATAAGTTTTCTAATTCCAGTTCAGAAGTTAGTAGTATTCTTCCTAAGGTTAAAAAATAATGCGAAAAAAGATAACAAAATATACGCCATTTGTATCAATGACTGATATAATGCAATTGCCATTGGTTAAAAGGTTATTTAAAGTTTTTAAAGAAAAAGAATTTATTAGGTTTTTTGAGAAGACACCTAAGCCTAAGTTAAATAAAAATAATTGGTTTGAAGCCAAGAGTATTATTGCATTACTAATATTAATTCTATTATCACTTCCCTTTATCTTTAATATCTTTAGGTATAAGAATGGAGAGCTATCGGGTTTTGTGGATAAGCGGGAGAAACCAATCTTCTCTTTCAAAGGTTTTGATGAATTGAAATATCAAAATGATCTTGAGAAATATGCACAACAAAAAGTACCTTTTTCTAATATATTTACAAGACTAAGTAATGAAATAAAGTATAGGGTATTTCGGTATTCAGATGTTCAATATGTGGAAGTAGGGAAAGGGAACTACTTGTATATGGATAGCTATGTTAGATCTTATTTGGGATTGGATTACCAAGGTGAAGATAAAATCAATGTTGCTGTTGCAAAACTGGCACAGGTTAGAGACTCTTTGAAAACAAAAGGAGTAGATCTTATTTTTATGATTGCACCAGGGAAAGGGACTTATTATCCAGAATTCTTAGCTGATAAGTTTGCAAAACAGAAGCCTACAACTACAAACTATGAAACATATAGTAAAGCATTCTATCAACATAATATTCACTATTTAGATTTCAACGCTTGGATGCTTTCCTTAAAGGACACCGTAGAGTATAGATTGTTTTCAAACACAAGTGTGCATTGGGGACAATATGCATGTTATCTAGCTTTGGACTCTTTAACTCATTACCTTAATTCAATGTATGATATTACTCTGCCTACAATTAAAATAAAAAATATAGATATTAGCAATAAAATGTATGGTTCAGATGATGATGTTGAAAAGTTAATGAATATTCTTTCTAATATTCCTGATCAGCCAATGCCTCGACTACAAGTTGAAGTAAATACTAAGAATAAGGATAAACTTAAAGTTTTAACAATGGGAGATAGTTATTTCTTTGGTTTAGCTGATTTAGGTTTTATGAACTATGTGTTTAGAGATAGTGAGTTCTGGTATTATTTTAAGGAAGTAAGAAGGAAGGCCTATGAGTATATGTTCGTTTGGGAATATGATGATATAAAAAAGGAGATTGAAAAGAATCAAGTACTGTTAATTTTGTTTACAGAAGGTAATTTACATACTACGCCTGAGGAGTTTTGTGACCAATTATATTATTTATATTGTATGGATAAAAACTACGAAAAGGAATTAGAATGGCAGACAAAGAAATTTAAGTCTCAGATTGAAAAGAATTATGATTGGAAGGAAGAGGTAAAGAAAAAGGCAGTTAAACAAAATAAAACTCTAGAACAAGCCATTAACGATGATGCAGAATATATGGCAAAAGAATATTTAAAAGATAAATTCTAATCTTAGCCCTTGTAGTTTAATGGATAAAATTTCTGATTCCGGTTCAGATGATGGCAGTTCGATTCTGCCCAAGGGTACAAAACAATGAAAAGCAAGATAACAAAATATATCCTTTTTATACTAATGGTTGCAATAATGTTTCTGCCATTGGTTCAAAGGCTATTCTCTCTTTTTAAGGAGAAAGAGCTTATGGGGTATTTTGAGAAGACACCTAAGCCTGACTTTAATAAGGATAATTGGTTTGAGTATAAATATCAAACAGATATAGAAAAATATACTAAAGAAA
Organism: Bacteroidales bacterium; assembly: GCA_017988355.1. GTDB lineage: Bacteria > Bacteroidota > Bacteroidia > Bacteroidales > P3 > UBA10566. The sequence continues at coordinate 2,747 of JAGNRX010000088.1, forward strand.
ACGTTGGGTTTAGAAAATTCTTTGTTAGAAGCCATAATCAAATAAAATATTCTTGTTTTAATACCACAAATGCAGGAGGAGTTTATGTGGGAACTAACAACTATTTGTATGAAGATGGCTATATAAAAAGTCATCTAGGTCTTAATTTTGAGGGTGAAGATACAATTATTAGCAGGGTAAATCATCTTGCAGTTGTTAGAGACTCATTGAAAACATTAGGGATGGAAGTGGTTGTTGTAATAGCTCCAGGTAAAGCAGGTTTTTATCCTGAATTCCTTCCCAAAGAATTTGCGAGGATGAAACCCACAACTACAAACTACCAAATCTACGATAGGGAACTGAAGAAAAACAAAATTAATTATATAGATTTAAATTCTTGGATGCTTTCATTAAAAGATAAGTCTAAATATAGATTGTTTTCAAGTACAGGAGTGCATTGGGGAGAATATGCTGCTTTCTTAGCTATTGATTCAATAACGAATTATTTCGAAAAACTATACTCAGTCAATCTTCCACGTATAAAAATAAAAGGTGTTAAGGTTACAAATAAAATGTACTTTCAAGATGATGATGCAGAACAGTTAATGAATCTACTGTTTAATATTCCAGATCAGCCTATGCCAAAATTAGAAACTACAATAGTTGATAGTATTAATGCTGATAAGTTAAAAGTTTTAGTGATGGGTGATAGTTATTACACTGTTCTATCACATTTAGGACTTGGTAAATACGTATTTTATGATAGTGAGTTTTGGTCTTATTTTAGTGATGTACATAAGTATGATAAAAAGGATTTAACCGATTCGTACAAGGGGGCAGTTAGAGATTATGAAGATGTTAAAGCAGAGATTATGAAATACAAGGCTATTATGATAATTGTTACTGAAGGTACGCTATACTTAACTCCGAGAATATTATTCGAAGAATTATATGTTCAATTTACTAAGAGCTTTGGGGTTAGACAGCATAAGTATTTCTTAGAAAACTATATAAACGAAATTAAAAATAATAAGGATTGGTATGATGCTGTTGTTAAAAGAGCAAAGTATAGAGGTATAACGGTAGAACAAGCCATAAATGAAGACGCAGAATATATGGTAGAAGAATTTTTAAAAGATAAAATCTAAAACTAGCTTTTGCTGTTTAATATATGAGAAAAAATATAACAAAACATATCCTCTTTATAATAATGGTTGCAATAGTGTTTCTGCCATTGGTTCAAAGGCTATTCTCTATTTTTAAGGAGAAAGAGCTTATGGGGTATTTTGAAAAAACACCTAAGCCTGAGTTGAATCAAGAGAATTGGCTTGAGGTGAAATATCAAACAGACATAGAAAAATACACTAAAGAAAACGTTGGGTTTAGAAAATTCTTTGTTAGAAGCCATAATCAAATAAACTATTCTTGTTTCAATACCACTAATGCAGGTGGGATTTATGTGGGAAAGAATAACTACTTATATGAGGATGGTTATATGAGGAATCACTTAGGTCTTAATTTTGAAGGAGAGGATACAATAGTTAGTAGAGTAAATAAACTGTCTATTGTGAGAGATTCTCTGAAAGCCTTAGGTGTGGATGTGGTTGTTGTAATTGCACCAGGGAAAGGAAGTTTCTATCCTGAATATTATCCTAAAGAATTTGCTGATATCAAACCTACAACCACTAATTACCAAATCTACAATAGAGAACTAAGGAAGAGCAAAATAAATTATATAGATCTTAATTCATGGATGCTTTCACTAAAGGGTAAATCTAAATATAGGTTATTCCCAAGTACAGGAGTGCATTGGGGTGAATATGCTTCTTTCTTAGCCGTTGATTCAATAACGAATTATTTTGAAAACCTATACTCAATAAGCCTGCCACATATTAAAATTAAGAGCGTTATGGTTTCAGATAAAATGTATTTCAAGGATGATGATGCTGAAAAGCTAATGAACTTATTCTTTAATATTCCAGATCAGCCTATGCCAAGACTAGAAACTATGGTTGTAGATAGTATTAATGCTGATAAACTAAAGGTTTTAATAATGGGTGATAGTTATTATTATTGTTTAACTGCATTAGGGCTTGATAAGTATGTGTTTCATGATAGTGAGTTTTGGTATTATTTTAACGAAGTTCATAGGTTCGATACTAAAGATTTTAAGAAAACTTATAAGGGATTAGTTAGGGATTACAAAGATGTAAAAGGTGAGATTTTAAAATATGATGTTGTAATGATTATTATGACAGAGGGAACATTACACTTTACTCCTAGTTTGTTTTTTGAAGAATTATACTCTCAATTTACTAATAGCTTTGATGTTAGGCAATATAAATATTTATACGATAACTATAAGAATGAAATTCTTAATAATAAGGAATGGTACGACGTTATTGCTAAAAAAGCAAAGGATAGAGGTGCTTCGATAGATCAAGCCATTAATGACAATGCCGAATATATGGTGAAAGAATATTTAAAAAACAATAAATAATTATAGCCCTTGTAGTATAATCAATATTACAAAGGGTATAATAAATAAAATAGATCTAAAAAACAATTAATATGAAACGATATTCATTTTTCTTTAAAGATGCACAGCCTTTTGTAAAATTATTGATGCTGATATGCATATTTATGGTTCTAACCTCATTTTCTGCTTTTATGATGATGTTTTTTAAGATGGACTCTATGCTTGCTCAAGCTCTATCTCAAATTATTATGTTTGGAGGGTCGGCTTTGCTTTGGGGTATGATGTTTTAGGGTTCTGCATTTAAGTTTATGCAAACTAAACAAAATAATACCTTCTATTATATAGTCCTATCT
>JAGNRX010000089.1 GCA_017988355.1 Bacteroidales bacterium
GCATTTTCTCTATCTCTTTTGCTTTTTCTGGCATATTGTCTTTCTTGACAAGGGGTAGGATTGCGGCTTTGATTGGGCATAGTACTTTTGGTAGGTTTAGCACTGTCCTTATGGTTCCGTCTTCAAGGGTTTCTTCTTTAAAGGCGTTTGATAGGACTGCAAGGAAGGTTCGGTCTAAGCCTATTGAGGTTTCGACTACGTAGGGGGTATAGTTTTCTTGTAGCTCTGGGTCGAAGTATTGTATTTTCTTGCCTGAGAACTCTTGGTGTTGTTTTAGGTCGAAGTCGCCTCTTGAGTGAATACCTTCCAATTCTTTAAATCCGAAAGGGAACTTAAATTCTATGTCTGTTGCTGCATTGGCGTAGTGGGCTAGTTTCTCATGGTCGTGAAAGCGGTATTCTGTTTCTGCTATGCCAAGGGATAGGTGCCACTTCATCCTTGTTTCTTTCCAATATTCAAACCATTTTAGCTCTTCTCCTGGACGAACAAAGAACTGCATCTCCATTTGTTCAAATTCTCTCATCCTAAAGATGAACTGTCTTGCTACTATCTCGTTTCTGAAGGCTTTCCCTATCTGTGCTATGCCAAATGGTATCTTCATTCTTCCTGATTTCTGAACATTTAGGAAGTTAACGAATATGCCTTGTGCTGTTTCTGGTCTTAGATATACTATGTTGGTGTCTTCGCTTAGGGAACCCATCTTGGTTGAGAACATTAGGTTGAACTGACGTACGTCTGTCCAGTTTTTGGTTCCACTTATTGGGCAAACGATTCCGAGTTCTTCTATTAGGAGTTTAACGCCTTCAAGGTTTTCTTGATTCATTAGGTCTGCAAAGCGGCTTGAGATGTCGTTTATCTTTGCTTGGTTGTCAAGTACTCGTTGGTTGGTTGAAATAAACTCTGCCTTGTTGAAGCTCTCGCCAAAGCGTTTTGCTGCTTTCTCAACTTCTTTGTTTATCTTGTCTTCTATCTTTGCTATATGGTCTTCAATCAAAACATCTGCCCTATAGCGTTTCTTTGAGTCTTTGTTGTCTATTAGTGGGTCGTTGAAGGCATCCACATGTCCTGAGGCTTTCCAAATCTTTGGGTGCATGAAGATTGAGGAGTCTATCCCTACTATGTTGTCGTTCATCTGCACCATCGATTTCCACCAATATTGTTTTATGTTGTTCTTTAGTTCAACTCCATATTGTCCATAGTCGTAAACGGCAGCCATTCCATCGTAGATTTCTGAGGAAGGGAATATAAAACCATACTCTTTGGAATGTGAGATGATTTTTTTGAATAGGTCTTCGTTGTTTGCCATATCGTTATTGTGTTTTTCTTAGTCTTTTTTGGTTTTATAATGTGTTTAAGATGCTAATAATCTCTTCAATTTCCGCTATTATTGGACTTATGTCCTTAACCTGCTTCTTCTTTAGCTGGATTAGGGTATAGAGTATTATGTCTGCCTCTTGCTTAACAAGTATTATGTTCTCCTGTAGCTCCTTCTGGGTCTTTCCCTCTGTTATAAACTCTATTCCTAATCTTAGGTCACTCTCGGAGCTTAGTAGCTGTCTAATCTCTTGGCTATGCTCTTTTGTTAGCATAAAGGGTTTGGAGAGTGTGCAGATTGAGCTTGAGAGTTTGTCGGACTTCTCTTGAAGGTCTATTATCTTATTCATTATCTAACTATATGATTAATCTTAACTGTTCATGCTTAGGAGAAACTCTTGGTTATTCCTTGTGTTTAGCACTTGTTTTCTAATAAATTCCATTGCCTCAACGGTGTTCATATCTGATAGGTAGTTTCTCATTATGCCCATTCTTCCAACAATTGAGCTTTCAAGTAGTAGGTCTTCTCTACGGGTTGAGGATGCAACGATGTCGATTGCTGGGTATATTCTCTTGTTAGATATCTTTCTGTCAAGTTGAAGTTCCATATTACCTGTTCCCTTAAACTCTTCAAAAATAACTTCATCCATCTTTGAGCCTGTTTCAATTAGGGCTGTTGCTATGATTGTTAGTGAGCCTCCCTTTTCAATGTTTCTTGCAGCTCCGAAGAAGCGTTTTGGTTTTTGTAGTGCATTTGCTTCAACTCCTCCTGATAGAACCTTTCCTGATGATGGTGCAACGGTATTATAGGCTCTTGCTAAACGAGTTATTGAGTCAAGAACTATTACTACGTCGTGTCCACATTCGGTCATCCTCTTTGCTTTTTCAAGAACAAGGTTTGCTATTTTTACGTGTCTTTCTGCTGGTTCATCGAAGGTTGAAGCAATCACTTCTGCATTAACTGTCCTTCTCATATCGGTTACTTCCTCTGGTCTTTCGTCAATTAGAAGAACTATAAGATAAACGTCAGGATGGTTTGCAGATATTGCGTTTGCTATTTCTTTCAAAAGGGTTGTCTTACCTGTCTTTGGTGGTGCAACGATTAAGGCACGCTGTCCTTTTCCTATAGGGGTAAATAAGTCAATTATCCTTGTTGAAAGGCTTTCAAGCTTATGTCCTGTTAGGTTAAATTTCTCTTCTGGGAATAGGGGAGTAAGGTAGTCAAATGGAACCCTATCTCTTATTTGGTCGGTTGTTCTGCCGTTAATTATTTCTGCCTTAACAAGTGGGAAGTATTTCTCTCCGTCCTTTGGTGGGCGAATAACTCCTGAAACTGTGTCGCCTGTCTTTAAGCCAAATAGTTTAACTTGTGATTGAGAAACGTAGATATCATCTGGTGAGTTAAGGTAGTTGTAGTCTGATGAGCGAAGGAAGCCATAACCGTCAGGCATTATCTCCAAAACTCCTTCTGATTCAATTAGACCTTCTTTCTCAAAATTGTATGTAACCTTTGAAGCTTGGCTTTGTTGTGTGTTTTGGTTTTCAGAACCACCCTCTGAACGGTTTCCCTCTGGTATTTCTCTTTGTTCTGATTTTTGTTCTGCCTTTGGCTCTGCTTTCTTTTCAGCTTTCTGCTCTGGTTTTGTTTCTTGCTTTGCCTCATTATTAGGCTCTACTTTTTTTTCAGCCTTTGCAATCTTAGGTATTTCCTTCTTAGGTGGAGCTTGTGTTTTTTCAGCCTCTTTGTTTGAACTATCAGTGTCTATTACTATTTCTTTATCTTTATTCTCATCAAGAACTATTCCTTCAGACAATAGCTTAGGTTCTTCTTTTATTCTTTCAATTTCCTTTACTGGAGATTTGTATTTAAGCTCTGGTATCTTAAAATCATCAACATTTGGAACCTCTGGTATCTCTGGTAGGGTAAAATCAGATATTTCCACATTAGCAATTTCCTTACTTGCCTTCTCAACTTGTTTTGGCTTTGCTTGTTTGTCTGCTGTCTTTGCTGCTGGGGTCTTCTTTGCCTCGGTCTTCTTTTGCTCAGTTTTCTTAAGATCTGCTTTTTCTTGCTTAGCAACCTTAGAGCCTCCTACATTAGATTCTGCAATTGGCTTAGGTTTTAGCCTTGTTCTTTTTGTTGTCTTAGCTGAATTAGCTTTTTCATTCTCAATATCCTCTTTCTTAGGATTAGCAGCCTGATGGTCTAATATCTTATAGATTAGGTCTTGCTCCTTAAGTTTATTGATTTTAGGTATTGATAGCTCCTCAGCAATTGATTTTAACTCTTCTAAAGATTTTGTGTCTAATTGAGATTTGTTATACATATAATATTGTATGAAAATAAATTTGCGATTAAATTCGTCTGTTTAATTAAATGAACATTTTTTTGGGGATTGTCGAGTGAGAAAGAATGAATTTCATGGTAATATATCTCTAATCGACTTTGCAAAATTAAAAAATATTTATAATAATAACAAACAAAAGGCTTTTTTTCGTACATTTGTTCTCTTATTCACAAGCATAAAATCGTATGAAAAACTATATTGCCAATCTCAATGGTCTGCATATCAAATATGTAATAATTAATTTGGTCTTTGCAATAGCCGCTTACCTATCGCATTTAATAATTGGCGATATTGGTTTGGGAAGCAAGATTAACATGTATATCTCAATAATTATGATGATATTGATACTTACTTTCTTTATCTCGGGAAGGAAGAAATACCAAACTCAACTTGGTAAGATAAAACTACTTGCATTTGGTGAAAAGCTCAACGAGTACCAAACAATAAACAAGAAACGATTAAATTCTTTCACAATAATGACCGTTATTTCCTCAATTGGCTATCTATTGTCTTCAAATATCTTGTATTTGGGTTTTGGCTTCCTATCTATCTTACTTATCTTATTAAATAGATCTTCAAAAATTAAATTATCATTTGAACTTAATCTAACCAATCAAGAGGTTGAAAAGATAGATAAGCCTATTAATTAGTATATAAATAAAATAAAAATATATGTTTGAAATTAAATCAAAGAAACAACTAACAGAAAACATCTATGCAATGGATGTGGCATCGCCTTGGGTTGCAAGATCAGCTAAGCCAGGACATTTTATAATTCTAATTATTGATGAAAAGGGGGAGAGAATACCTCTAACGATTTGCGACTATAATACTGAAGAAGGAACAATAAATATTGTATTTCAAGTTATTGGTAAGTCAACCCAGAGAATGGCTATGCTTAATGTTGGAGATTCATTTAAAGATGTTGTAGGGCCTTTGGGCAATGAGAGTGAGTTTATTCATAAAAACGTAGAAGAGCTAAAGAAAAAGAGCATTCTATTTGTTGCAGGGGGTGTTGGAACAGCTCCTGTCTATCCTCAGGTTAAGTGGTTTAAACAAAATGGGATTGATGTAGATGTTGTTGTGGGTGCAAAAACCAAAGACCTAATCATTCTTGAAAAGGAAATGTCTGAGGTTGCAAAGAATCTATATATCTGCACAGATGACGGTTCAAACGGAAACAAAGGCTTAGTTACTGATGTTATTAGAGATTTGATTGATAATAAGAACAAACACTATGATGAGGTTATTGCTATTGGGCCAATGATAATGATGAAGTTTGTTTCGCTTTTAACAAAAGAATATAATATTAGAACAACAGTGAGTTTAAACACTCTAATGGTTGATGGAACAGGAATGTGTGGAGCTTGTAGGGTAACTATTGGAGGAAAGACTAAGTTTACTTGTGTTGATGGACCAGAGTTTGATGCTCACCAAGTTGATTTTGATGAGGCTATGAGACGTCAAGGAATGTATAGGACACACGAAATTGCAACCGACACTCCAGGACATCACTGCAATCTAACCCCAAAGGTTCAACAATCACAACAAGCAGAAATTGTTGTTGAGAAATTTAAGAAAGTAAAGGTAAGGGAGCAGGACCCAGTTGAGAGGTCACAAAACTTTGAAGAGGTTTCCTATGGTTATAATGAAAAGGAGGCAGTTGCTGAGGCTTCTCGTTGCATTGAATGTAAGAAACCTGCTTGTGTAACTCAATGTCCTGTTAGTGTTAAGTTTACTTGTGTTGATGGACCAGAGTTTGATGCTCACCAAGTTGATTTTGATGAGGCTATGAGACGTCAAGGAATGTATAGGAC
>JAGNRX010000090.1 GCA_017988355.1 Bacteroidales bacterium
TTGTTGTTCGGCGCAAATATACAAAATTGAAAGCAATTCACAACAGGGAAAAAAGAATTTAGATATTTCTGTCGTTGTTGTTCGGCGCAAATATACAAAATTGAAAGCAATTCACAACAATAGGTGAATACCCAGTTGATATACATATGTTGTTGTTCGGCGCAAATATACAAAATTGAAAGCAATTCACAACATAGGGTGGGGGCTTTTTTCTTAATAATAGTTGTTGTTCGGCGCAAATATACAAAATTTAAAGCAATCTATTAAACACAATAATAATTCAGTTGTTTTAATTTGCTATCTAGAAGTAATAAGTCCTTATAGTAAAAATTTGTTTCTTTGTTTCTATGATGTTATGTTGGCAAGGTAGCACCTCTATGTTGGCAACATAGTGTGTCTATGTTGGCAAGGTAGAAGCTCTATGTTGGCAACATAGAAGCATAGGTGTTTAGTTGTAAATTGTTAAATCGCTGTTTTATAGGTTTTAGACTTGTATTTACTTCTGTTTTTTTGAATAGTATTTCTTCATTAGTTTTTATGACTAAATGTAGTTGACATTTCATTGAGTTTTGTACTGGTTTCAGTTTACACTAAATAAAAAAAAACAAAGAAAATAGAATAATAATATTCAGTTCTTTGTCTTTTAGATTTATGAATCAAAGTTTCAGGAAAATGAATCGCCGTTTTAATTTATTGAAACGAAGATTGAGCGCAGTGAAACGAAGATCTAATCTGCTGAATCTTTGATTCGTTGGGAATGAAACGAAGATTTATTGCATTAGGTTTATTTCCTTTCTTTCCTTCTTTTTATTTCTCCTAAGATGAGGTTTAGCTCTCTTGAGGTTTGTCCTTTTACGGAGGAGTTTTCTTCTGCTCGGCGAAAGAGGTAGGGCATCATGGTTTTTACTTCGCCGTAGGGTACGTATTTTACTGCATTATAACCTTCTTGTGATAGGTTGTTGGTTATATTGTCACTCATTCCGTAGAGTTGGGAAAAATAGATGGATGGGTGGTTCTTTGGGAGTTTGTGCTGATGTATTAGTTTTGTTAGTAGGGCTGTGCTTTCTTCGTTATGGGTTGCTACCATAAAATCTATTGTATTGATGTTTTCAATTAGATATTTAATCATATTATTGAAGTCTCTGTCGGTTGCGGCTTTGTCTTCTTGGATAGGGGATGGGTAGTTCTTTTCTTGGGCTCTTCTTCTTTCCAATTCCATATATGCTCCTCGAACTATTTTTAAGCCAAATTTATAATTGCCTTCTAATGCCATTTTGTGATGCATCTTTAGTCTTTCTGAGCTGTCGTGACGATACATCTGGTAGGTGTTTTGTACTATTGCTTTTTCTTTATTGTAGATTGCCATATATTTCATAACCATTGAGTCTAGCATTGGTTGTATCCAGGTGTGTTCTGCATCAACTAGTATTGGGATATTTAGTTTATGTCCTTTTTCAAATATTTGCTTTACTCTCTTTTCTACTCTTTCAAATTCTTTTTCTTCTTCTTCTCTTAGCTCTTCATTGGCACTTATTTTGACAAATAAATCAAATCTTCCAATTCCTGTTATCTTGAATACGCTAAATGGTACACTATTGTGTTTGTGGGCAAAGTCTATGGTTTTCATTACTTCTTGGAAGGTGTTGTCGAAGAATTCCTCTTTCTCTTCTCCCTCTGCTGCATAGTCGAGTATGGTTCCAATATTTGATTTGCTTAGTTTTTCAACTGTTTTTGCACAGTCTTCAATTGTGCTGCCTCCAACGAAGTATTTATATATTGTATTTCTTATTATCCATTTAATTGGTAGGTGGAGAGTGAAGGCAAAGTTTGTTAGATGCTTGCCTATTTTTACCATCAATGGGTTATTCATTACTTTGAATAGGAGGTAGGCTTCTCTTAGTTCTTTGTTTTTCTTGTTTTTAAATGATATCTCTGAGTTGTTAAAATCGATTGCTTTATTATTTTCTTCCATATTATATTTTTTTCTTATGATTATTTCTTTAGAATAGCTTCTGCAAATTTAAAAAGTTTTTTGACTTAATGCAATAGATGGTGATAATTCTATTATGATAAAAAGAAAAGAGACGAAGTTTTGATATTCTCCGTCTCTTTATTAATCTTAGTTTGCTATTGTCTTTTACCTAACGACTATCATTTTCTTTGTCAATCTGCGTCCTTCAAATTCAAGCACGTAGTAGTAAATTCCTTGTGGTAGATTTAGGTTATTAAGGTAGATTTCGTGTTTACCTTCTGAGTAGAATTTGTTTTCATTCAGTATTAGTTTTCCTAAATTGTTTACAACAAAGAATCTTGTATTACCTGCTGTTGGAAGGTTAAATGATATTGATGTTGAGTTTTCCAGTGGGTTAGGGATGTTTTGATCTAAGGTAAAGTCATTGGTTGCAATTTCTTCATCTAGTCCAATTATTTCAGTTGTTTTGTAAACATAGCTTGTGTCGTTTGAGCGGTTTGCGTCATATTGGTAGTCAACCCAAGCAACTATGTCGTATATCCCGTTCAAATTCCTTGGTATCCTTTGGTTGAAGGTTAGATAGTTTATCATATTTGGATTAGGTTCGTTATATGGCCAATTAAATGTTTGAATAACTGGGTTTAACCAATCTCCATTTACAACATATCCAGCATTGATTGTCATTGGACCTCCAATTGTTCCGATATTTCTTGCTCTTAGTTGAACAAGCGACATTGTGTTTGAGTTTTGTTCTATGTATATTGTATCACTCTTAGCATCTCTTCTTCCAACATATAGGGTACAAGTTGTGTCATTGTCGATATTATTGTCATTTAAGATATGAACAAATCCACAAATTCCATAATACGGTGCATTTACTCTTGGTAGTGTTGCTTGGAAGTAGTGATGTCCTACTGATCCTGCGGTTAGTGTGTTATTTAAACGATAGATTTCTTCAACAAATGTTGTTCTATCTCCATTATAATAGTATCCAACAGCAATATCTCTTATTCCTACTGAACTATTGTTTTGGAAGGTTAGTTGTACTCCGATATAATCTGTGTTATAGTCGTCAATCGTTATAAACTTAGCTTCAAGGTCTCTTGTTGAGCTTGCTCCGTTAACTCTTCTGAAAAGCGTGTCATTATCATGGTAGAAGTCATCTTCAAGTCCTGTCCATGTCTTTAGGTTAACTGCACCATAGGATGAACGATAAGTTGAGTTGAAACGATAGATAAATTCTTCATTATTATATAGAGGTGGATTGAAATTAATTACTTCACGAACTAAATCCTTACCAGTAACTTTATAGTAAACAGGAAGAGAGCTTACAGGTTGTATTCCTAAGTTCTTGATATGAATTGAAACTTCAATATCATTATTAGCAACAACTACATCTGATGGGCTTAGTATTGATTTTAAAGCAACATCACTTGCAAGTGGTCCAATAACAACATATCTACTAATGGAGTCATTATCGGAATAAAGGTCTGTTGGACTTAGTCGAGTAAATGCAGTTATTTTAAAAGGATTTGGGAGGAAATCATATACATACTGTCCGTTAGTGAATGTGTATTCGGCAGTGTCACCAGGGGCTAATGGTCTTGGTAGGGTTACGTTTTCAGTAACTGGAATAAACATATTCTCTGCTACGTAGCAGGCAATAAAATTAGTTATGCTTTCTGAACCGTAGTTTCTAACCTTAATTTTTGGATAATAAGTTGAACCAAAATTAGGTAGCTCAGTTGGTGAGATTGCTATTTTAACAACTCCAACATCTTGTGGCCGAAGAGCTCTTTTTATTTCAAAATTATCAATTGCTACTCCATCATTAACCGATCCACCACTTCTGAAAACAAATCTTATTTGTAGTTTTGTTCCAATGTAGTAGTCTAATCCTTGAAGTGAGTAGGTATGTTTAGTCCAACCTGCTGAGTTTTCAAACCTACTGGAGTCATTATTATACCAGTTAATTCCATTTCCATCATTTCTTGCTCCAAGACGAGCCCATTCTCCTCTGTCATTTAAGAACTCTAAGTGAATATAACTGCCACTATTTAATGCTCTTCTCATCATAAAGGTCATGGTGTCGGGTTTAATGATACCAATATCAAAAATAGGAGAATATAGAATACTTTCATTATTTGCTGGGTGCTTTCCTGCAAGGACAGTCTTCCAACAATTAGGAGCTGAGTATGGTCCTCTTATTGTTGTGTTTGTTGAGTCTGGTGTTCCAAATTCCCAACAATTGGTTGGAAGTAGTGGATTAGCATTAAAGGCATAGAAGTCATCATAACCTTGTTCATCGAAATCGCAAGAATAAGGCATGAAATAAGTCTTAGGTATATAGGAGTTCCTTCTAATTGTGTCGTTTTGATGATATACGTCTCCATCTGCATCAACCCATGCAATAAAGCGAGTTTGACCAGTTGGAATCATCTCATCAGCCCTAAGGGTTAGTTCAACTCTATTTGCAGGGGCAAGTGAACCAGTCCAGTTGTAAGTGTCTGGAATTCCATTTAGAGACCAGTGTATAGTAGCAGATGTTAGTGTTGTGGTTCCTGTGTTTCTCAATACAACCTTTATATTATTTTGTTGGACTGTTAGGAACGTTTCTGGGGATGTGAATTTAACTAATTCAGCATTAACAGGCCACGTGTTTCTAATAAGCACTTTATAGTCTTCTACTTCTCCAAATAGAGGTTGGTCACTTCCTGTAAAAGGAAGACTTCCTCTACCTTGCCATAAGATAACTCTCATTCTTGTGTTTCCTGAAATTGTGTTTGCAGGAACATTAATTCTTCCTTTTGCAATTCCACTTGTACCTGACCAAATGGTATCTGAGAACACTTGTTCATTGTCTTCAAATATTCCATTTCTGTCCCAGTCAATAAAGACTCTAACCCATCCGCCTAATTCATTTTCAGTAATAAGTGATGATGGTTTTTCTGCTTTTATGTAGATTGAGTCATAGATTCCTTTAAATAGAACGACAGGGTTAATGATTTCAGTAAAGTTAGTATATGTAATTCCAGAGTTATTAGATGAGTTATCCATATTCCCTATTTGAACTCTTGTAATATCTAATGAAACAGGAGATCCTGAAATGCTTGGAGGATAAATTGTAGTTCCATTCTTAGGTTTAACAAGCCAGATGCCCGAAGTGTCATTAAGTGCTGTTGCATCGCTTGCCACGTCAACCCATGCTCTAATTTTAAAGTTTGATATTCCAGTGAAATCAGCTAGAGAGTCAAATTTATAGATAAAAGAACTATTTGTTGGTATGGCAGTTGTGCATAGTTCGGTTACATTAATTATTGGAGAATTTGCTGGACTTGCCTTTTGTATGCTATATGTTACATTAAAGTTTTGCATAGGCATAGTTCCATAGTTTGAAACCTTTACTTTAATTGTATCAGCATTTGTCATATATACCCATCCCTCTTGTGGTGGTTCGGTAGGTCCTTGTCCTTGCAAACCAATACATGCACCATCAATTAGAG
>JAGNRX010000091.1 GCA_017988355.1 Bacteroidales bacterium
AGATATTTCAAGGGAAGGAGTCTAAGAAGTTTTCAAACAATCCAATCTGTATGGAAGAAGCTCACAATACTACTTCAATTATGGGTAAATGGATTACAGGACAAATATTTACTTGGAATAAGTATATTGAGAAAACTACTGCGAAAAAGGTCAATGCTTTTGAAAAATACGATGAGTTTTACAATACTTTTAAGAATGATAGTTCTCTTGTATGGGTAAGTTATTTCCGTCAAGCTCAAAAGAATAATGATGCTCTAATGTATTTTGCTCAAGTAAGAGGAATTGAATTAACTAAGAACCAAAAAGATATTATTTCAGATAGGGTAGTGGTTTACTATCTTTCTTCTTATAAGAGCTTTAATCTTTCTTTCGTCTGTGATGAAATGTCTGATGTTTATGTTAAGGATAGGAAATTAAATAGTGTCGGAGCATTTCATTCTCTAAATATGAAATTTAATCATAATGATGAATTGCCTTGTTTTGAAATAATAGGAGAGGGGATTGTTATTTCCTCGCTAAACATTAATAATATTTTAAACTATGTCGAAGAACTTAACTTTGGTAATCAAGATTAGATATTACTTATAATCTACTATATCGAAGTTGTCGAAGGGTTTAGTATCTGAACTTATCTTCTTTGATTTTGTATCTATTCCATAATAGTTTGTATCAACGCCTGATGACTTAATCCAAACGTATTTATTTATTAGGAAGTTAAAGAAGTACTGTGCAGATATTGTACCTGTTAGGTTTGCAGTTAAGTAAGCATCTTCAACTCTTATTTTCTCATAATCATAGGATGCAAAATAACTACCATCAACAACGTTAATCTCTCCATCGAAGAAATCTTGAGCTTCTTGGTCTAAATAGAAAACTAACCTTGAATTGGTATCTGCTTCATTATATATTAACCAAGAATTAAACCTTACTCCATTCAATTGTTTATAATATACTTCTCTATCTTTTCCTTCATAAACCAAGCTATCGGTCAAAGAAAACTCTTCAAGCTCTATTTGTGCGACATTAAGCGTATGGTGAGTTTCATCAATTGTTTTTGGACTTTCCTGAGGGTTTGAAACCAAAACTACTTCAAAGCCCAAAGAAGAAAGGGTAGTTCTTAGCTCATAAGTGTAGTTGCTTAGAATTAAAGAATCCTTAACTTTGTTTATAAGTGGTGCGTATTTCCCAAGGAGATCGTTTTGAATTTCTTTATCTAATTTGTCAAATCCTTCAATCTTATTTATGCTTTCGTTCCTATAAGTTATTACAGGATTAACATATAAATAAACAATATCTCTTGTTAGGGTATCTGTTTGTTTCTTTAAAAACTCGTTTGCATAGTTTTGTCCATTTGTTGTAAGTGAACAAAACAATGCAATTATACTAATAAACACTATTTTAGAATAGTGAACCTTGAATAAAGTCTTCATCACTATGTTCGTTATTATTATCTAATTCTATTTCTTCTCTTTCTTGGTTGTCATCATTATCCTCTTCATCCTCATCTTCCTTTTCTTCATAAGTCAAAGATTCTAAAACCTTAACATTCTTAACGAAATACCTTGATAGTTTCTTGCCCTTAGCTCTGTATTTAGTAAGGTCTGCAAATTCAGAAACATTTATTATCTCATTATCAACTGGTGTTCCTTTCTTTTCGTCCTCAAGCTTTAGTTCAAACATAGGTAACCAATCATTTGTTATATGTATAACTTTATAGTTTGGGTCTTCATCAATAAAGAATACCTTTTTATCAGTTATTTCTTCAACTAAGAAACGCTTTACGAAATATTGTTTAGCTGCTTTATCATAATAGATAGCTGTGATAGGCTTATCTTCTTTAAATTTCTCAACCACAATTAAGTCATCATCGAAATGGGTTGAAAGGTCATAGTTTGTTAGTCTATAATTACCTGATTTATTAATAGTAATTATCTTATCACTACCACTAAATGTGCCTAAGTATTTTCCTCTCTCATCAGCATTCAAACGTTTAACAGCCTCGTCAAACCAAATCTTCCTTGCCGATAGGGTGGAAACGCCTTCCATTTTCTTGGTTACCTTCCTTACAACATTGCGATTAAGTATGTTCCCTTGTGCATTTCTTCCTTTAATTGCAAGTTCTGCAAAGTCGAAGTCGAAATTTGTTTTTCTTAGTCCTGATTTAGGTTTAAGGAAGACTGAAACAATCTCTGCCTCACCATTAGGGTTTGCAGAGAAATAAATAATCTTTGAACCCTTAGTTCCTTTTGTTAAGACGTATTCCTTATCTCTAATTATGTTGGTTACTGCAAATCTTTTAACATAAGCCTTGCCAAAAGCACCATCTTGATAAATTAGATTGTAAATAGTCCTCTCATCATTCCTTCTAAAAACATCTACATGAATTATATCTGTTCCAAAGAAATCCTTCTCTTGAACTTTCTTCACAACAAAGGTTCCATCGCTCTTGAATGCAATTATATCATCAATATCTGAACAATCGCAAACATATTCATCACCTTTAATCTTGTAGCCAACAAAACCTTCCTTGAAATTGCAGTAAAGCTTTTCATTTGCAACAGCCACTGCTTGTGCTTCAATTACATCAAAGTTTCTTATCTCTGTTTTCCTCTCTCTACCCTTGCCATATTTCTTAAGTATTCTTTCAAAATAGGCTATTGCATAATCGATAATATGCTCTAAGTCGAATTGAACTTGTTTAATATCGTCTTCAATTGCAAGCAGAATGTCAGTTGCTTTGTCGGAATTGTATTTTGAAATCCTATCAATAGGAATCTTTCTTAATTTATGAATATCTTCAATGCTTGGTTCCCTAAGAAGGTTCTTGATAAAAGGTTTTAAGCCAAGTATAATTGTGTCGTCGATTTCTTGATCTGTCCTACAAGGTTTTATTTTCTCATAAACCTCATTTTCAATAAATATTCTCTCAAGTGAAACCCAGTGCCAACGTTCTCTTAATTCCTCTAACTGAATCTCTAATTCCAATTTAAGAAGGTCAAGTGTGTTTTGAGTTGAGTGCCTTAGCATCTGGTCAACAGGAAGGAAACGAGGCTTATCATTATGAATAACACATGAGTTCGGAGAAATTGAAACCTCACAATCGGTGAAAGCATATAGTGCATCAATTGTTTGGTCGATGGAAGTGTCGTTTGGAAGTTGTATTATTATTTCAACATTTTGAGCAGTATTATCATCAATCTTCTTGATCTTAATCTTACCCTTCTCATTTGCTTTAATAATTGAATCAATTAGTTTTCCAGTTGTTGTCCAATAAGGTATTTCCGTAATAACAAGAGTTTTCTTATCCTCAATCTTAATCTTAGCCCTAACTCTAACCTTTCCACCTCTTAAACCATTATTGTATTTTGAAGCATCAATCATTCCTCCTGTAATAAAATCAGGGAATATTTCAAATGGTTCGTTCTTTAGAATCTTGATTGAGCTTTCAATAAGTTCATTAAAATTATGAGGAAGAATCTTACAAGCTAACCCAACTGCAATTCCTTCAACTCCTTGAGCAAGTAAGAGAGGGAACTTAATTGGTAGGGTTTGAGGTTCTTTGTTTCTACCATCATAAGAAGCACGCCATTTTGTGGTTTGAGGATTAAAAACAACATCTAATGCAAATTTAGATAGTCGAGCCTCAATGTAACGAGAAGCAGCAGCACTATCGCCTGTTAGAATATTACCCCAGTTTCCTTGGCAATCAATCAATATTTCCTTTTGTCCTAATTGCACTAAGGCATCCCCAATAGAAGAGTCTCCATGAGGATGGTATTTCATTGTATTACCAACAATATTTGCAACCTTATTATATCTTCCGTCATCCAATTCTTTCATTGAATGCAGGATACGTCTTTGAACTGGCTTTAAACCATCATTAAGATGTGGCACAGCTCTTTCAAGTATTACATAAGATGCGTAGTCTAAGAACCAGTCTTCGTACATCCCTTTGACGGGAATTGTTTTATGAGTTTGTTTTGTTTGAGTGTTTTTTTCTTCCATATACTTAGCCATCCTTTATGGCAGTCTTGTTTTTCTAAAATTCTACCTTAGGTGCATTTTCAGCTTCCTTTTCAGATGCAAAATAAGCTTTCCTTTCAAAGGAAAACATTCCTGCAATAATATTTGTTGGGAAACGACGTATTTTTGAATTGAAAGCATTTACAACATCAGCAAATGCTTGTCTTTCAACAGCAATACGGTTTTCTGTTCCTTCAAGTTGTGATTGAAGTTCAAGGAAGTTTTGATTAGCTTTCAAATCAGGATAACGCTCAACAACAACCATAAGTCTATCTAATGAAGATTTGAGTTGGGTTTGAGATTGTTGAAACTTATCCAAGCTTTCTTGTGATAAATTGTTTGGGTCAATCTTAGCATTTGAAGCTTGGTTTCTTGCTTGAACAACTTCTGTTAGAGTTTCTTTTTCGTGAGAAGCATAACCCTTAACAGTATTAACTAAGTTAGGGATAAGGTCAAGACGTCTTTGATATTGACTTTCAACCTTAGACCACTGCTGAGAACAAGCCTCGTCTTTCTTAACTAAACCATTATAGGCTGAAACTAACCAAATAACCATAATTAGAACAATACCTAAGATAGCAACTATGCTAATTGTATTCTTTTTCATAAATCTTATTTTAATATTTAATAGACAAATTTAATTCTTAATATTTAAAATCTTCCGCCTCCGCCACCGCCACCTGACATTCCTCCACCAAAGCTACCACCTCCAAAACCTCCGCCACTACTACCTCTTCCAAATCCACCAACAGCAGCACCGCCTAAAATAACTCCAGCAGTATCTTTTGAGATAACATAATCCTTAGTGGTTTTATTATTGCAATTCTTACAAGTATATGTTTTCCTTCCAACTCCATCTTTAGATTGGGTTGCAAGACGGACAATTGTGTCAGAAGCCATATACATAGTTTTTCCTCCACAGAAAGGACAATTAGAATACTGGGTTAGGGAATTATCATAAGCAAATATATCAGTGTTTCCACAACTATCGCATAGCCAAACATCATAATCTCTTGACTTAACATTCTCTTCAACAATTTGTTTCTTAGAAAGATACTTATCATCATCCTCTTCATTCAAAAGGTGCATATTAGTGCTACAACTTGAACAAATAACAGTCTTATATCTTACTCTTGGTTTAAAGATAAGTTTATACCATAGATATAGAACTATAAGCATAAGCGGAAATAAGATCCCTACAAAATACCAAGGTTTAGCTGCTTTTGCAAATGCTTTTATCTTTTCTTCCTTAAGTTCAATTGAAAATATCTTATGTGCAGAATAGGTATTAATAAAAGCTAAGATTAGTAAAATAAGACTTAGGCCAAGATATATGTATATATAAGGTAGGAAATCTGCAAGGGTTTTTGTTTCTTTTGTTTTAAATCCTTCGGTTATATAT
>JAGNRX010000092.1 GCA_017988355.1 Bacteroidales bacterium
AGCTCAATTAAAAGATGGATTTGGATTTCAGTTTGGCGTTAATGATTCAAAAGTTCAATCATTCTCGGTTAATTCAACTTATACAGACCCTTATTCTTTCATACAAAGAAATGCTAAGGGCTTAGAAGAAGGTCAAAACTTGGCAACAGCAATTCTTTTTACAAATGCAAAAAATGTTTTTAACAGTTCGCCAACTGATAGGATATTTAGTTTTAGTATTGTATTTACTTCCCCTATAACCTCTTCCCAATCAATGACGCCTCCTTATAATTCATTTATATTTACAAATAGTGATTTAAATAATTTAAGTAGGGGTCAAGAAATTCATTTGCCTAATTACATGCCTACAGCAAAAGCTGATAGAAGTTTGTTTGGAAAAGGACAGGATAAGTCTGATGAAAATCTAGGCTTTTATTATGTTTCAGAACAGAAGTTTCCATTTGCAATACATATACCAACTTCTTATGTAGTACCAACGGAAATGATGAGGATAGATGTTTTCTACCCTAGGTTCAATGATTGGGTTAATAGCTTTGGTGTAACTAACACCGATTGGTATAATTTTCCAATAGGCAATAAGAAATAACAGTTATAGTTTATTAACTATTAAAGATACGTCCCAAATAAGTGAAATAATTAACACTTATTTGGGACGTTCTTGTTTTTATTCTTTTTACCCCTTCTTGAATACTATCTGGATAATCAATTAGTGGATTGGTAAGAGAGAATAAAAAAAGAGACGCGATTTATCGCGTCTCTACAAAATCAAACAATTATCAATTTAAATTTTAATTATTCAGCTGTTGCAATTGGAATGTATTTTCTTGCTTGCAATTCTTTATCTAATTGGTAAATACCATAACCGTTATCCCCAACTAATGATAGGGTATCGATTATTGCTTGCACGTTTTCTTCTTCTTCAACTTGCTCGTCGATAAACCATTTCAACATTGATTGTGTTGCATAGTCTTTTTCTTCTGTTGCTAATGCGTATATGTCATTAATGTTTTTTGTAACAACTTGTTCGTGAGCTAATGAATCTTTATAGGCTTCTAATGGTGATTTCCATGTTTTTTGAAGCTTTGCAAGAGGTCTTAGTTCTGGATGAGAACCTCTTGATAACATATAGTTTAAGAATTTCATTGCGTGGTCTTGTTCTTCTTTGAATTGAATTTCCATCCAATTTGCAAACCCAGGTAACCCTTTTGCAGAAAAATCAGCTGACATTGATAAATAAAGGAATGCTGACCAATATTCTACGTTTATTTGAGCGTTAATAGCTTCTTCTAATTTCTTACTTAACATAATATATTCGTGTTTTTAATTAATAAATCTTGTTATTATTCTTATACAAAGGTAATTGATATTTTATCCAATTACAAATTATTAACGACAAACCTCCACTTTTTATTGCGATACTCCTCTGTTGCATAATTTATTCCTATTCTTGTGGCTGAAATATATTCAACTACCATTCCATCGTCCTCAATCCACAATTCATTGCTAAGGGATAGATCTATTTTATTTAATTCTCTTGTAATATTCAGTGCTTTGGTGAGTTTGCCCGGTCCATTATAGTTTTCAACTCCTCTAATCATAACCCCTTCTGGATTATCCTTCTTTCCACTAACTATATTAAGAAGATTATGCATACCATAACATAAGTAAATATAGGTTATCCCTCCTTCTTCAAACATCGGTTCGTTTCTTTGAGTCTTCCCCTTATAGGCATGTGAGGCAGTATCTTCTTTACCAAAATAGCTCTCAGTTTCTACTATCCTTAACTTAATGATTTCTTGTCCTTGTTTCTTACAAAGTAGTTTCCCTAAAAGAGAAGGAGCAAGGTCTAAGGCATTTTGGGAGAAGAATTCTTTTGTTAATCTATTACTCATTCCCGTTAATTACTTTCTCTAAATATTCTTGCAAGTTCTGGTTTGTTTAAAATAATAAAGTTTTTTTGTTTAGATTTTATTAGACCTTCATCAATCATATCTTTAATAGTTTTAGAAAGAGCAGGTCTTGTAACCCCAAACATATTTGCAAGCTCTTGCTGGGTATGAACAATTTCAAATTCATTCGAGTAGTGATAGTGAGAGTTCTCTAATAGATAGCCAGCAATTCTACTTTTTATTGTGCCAAAACAAAGGGATCTAACTTTTGTGGATAAGAAGCTACTCCTATTTGATATCATTCTTAGGAAGTTCATAAGTAGCTTTGGGTTTCTTTGTAACATATAATTAAATTCGACCTTTGAAATAGGGAGAACCTTTACTGTTCCAACAGCAACAACTTCAACCGGAACCTTATTTGTTTCTGCATAAAAGATTGCAGGGGCAATAACTCCAGGGGCTGCAATTGTCTCTATAAACATATTCTTTCCGCTAATATGTGTCATCGAATTTGATACTTCTCCCTCCAAAAGAAGGAGTAAATACTTATATTCATCTCCTTGGTCAAGAATGGTTTCCCCAGGAACGTAAGTTCTGATACCATATTGTTTACCAATAACTTTTGCTATTTCGTCCTCAGACATATCTTCAAAAAGAGGACAGTTAATCAAGTTTTCCATATGCAAATATAAATTAATTTTCTTGGTTTGTAATAAATGTTACAAACAATTATTGTTTCTAGGGCTATCTTTGCACCATATTATAAACCTAAAAATTAAAAAACTATGAGTTCAATGTTTTGTTTTCAATGCCAAGAGACAGCGGGCAACAAAGGCTGTGCAATAAAAGGTGTTTGTGGAAAAGAACCTCAAACATCTAATTATATGGATATGTTACTATATGCTACAAGAGGAATAGCAATAGTAAATATGAAGCTTAGAGAAAAGAATCTTGCAAGCAAAAAAGCTGAGCATGCAATTATGGATGCTTTGTTTGCAACAATTACAAATGCAAACTTTGACGATAGTGCAATTATTGCAAAAATTGACTATGCTTTTCGTTTAAAAGATACTCTTATTGCAGAAGCAAAAGAAAAAGGTATTGCTTTACCAGAAATGGATGAAGTATGGTTTAAGGTTGAAGCTCATGATTACTTATCATTTGCTTCAAAGGTTGGTGTTTTAAATGAAACTAACGAGGATATTCGTTCATTAAAACAACTTGCACTTATTGGGCTTAAAGGTCTTGCAGCTTATGCAGAACATGCATTAAACCTAAACTATGAAGATGCTTCTTTATATGAAATACTTGAAGAAACACTTTACGGAGTTAGTTCTCACGAATTAGGAGCAGATGAATTAACAGCTTTAGTTCTTAAAGTTGGATCTATCGGAGTAAATGCAATGGCATTACTTGACAAAGCAAACACATCTACTTACGGAAACCCAGAAATAACAAAGGTTAATTTAGGCGTAAGAAAGAATCCTGGTATTTTGATTTCAGGTCACGATTTGAAAGATCTTGAGGAATTACTAATGCAAACTGAAGGAACAGGAGTTGACGTTTACACTCACGGTGAAATGCTTCCTGCAAACTCATACCCAGCTTTCAAGAAATATTCTAATTTCGTTGGAAACTACGGTGGATCATGGTGGCACCAAAAAGAGGAATTCTCTACATTCAACGGACCAATCCTATTTACAACAAACTGTATTGTTCCACCAGCAAAAGATGCTAACTACTTAGGTAAAATCTTTACAACTGGTAGTTCAGGACTTGCAGGAGCAATCCATATTGCACCAAGAGAAGCAGGTAAACAAAAAGATTTCTCTCAAATCATTGCAATGGCTAAAACATGCCCTGCACCAACAGAAATTGAAACAGGTGAGTTAGTTGCAGGTTTTGCACATAATCAAGTTCTTCAATTAGCTGATAAAGTTGTTGATGCTGTTAAAGCAGGAGCTATCAAGAAATTTGTTGTAATGGCAGGATGTGATGGTAGAATGAAATCAAGAAACTACTATACTGAATTTGCTGAAGCTCTTCCAAAAGACACAGTAATCTTAACTGCAGGATGTGCTAAATACCGTTATAACAAACTTCCATTAGGTGATATCGGTGGAATTCCAAGAGTACTTGACGCAGGACAATGTAATGATAGCTATTCATTAGTTGTAATTGCACTTGCTCTTAAGGATGCATTCGGTTTAGAAGATATTAACGACTTACCAATAGTTTATAATATCGCTTGGTACGAACAAAAAGCAGTAATTGTTCTTCTAGCACTTCTTTCATTAGGAGTAAAGAACATTCACTTAGGACCAACACTTCCAGCTTTCCTTTCACCAAATGTTGTTGATGTTTTAGTTAAAAACTTCGGCATAGGAGGAATATCAACTGTTGAAGAAGATATGAAAAACTGGATAGCATAATTATCTAAACCTATTAAAATAATTTTAAGAGCTAACCCGAAAGAGTTAGCTCTTTTTTTGTTCTGTGATAGTTATAGATTTAGAGTTTAGTCCTATAATAAATAATAACACAAATAGATGTTAGTTAGTTAGTTAGTTAGTTAGTTAGTTAGTTGCGAAATAAATGTAATTATTTTTGGTTAATAGGATATTATTCATATATTTGCAGCAATAAAACTCGTAAACTAAGATAATAAGTACTTCCCTCACCCTTAGAAATTTCATAGTTAAGAATATAATATCTTTTGTTCGTATAATTAAAATCAAAATGCAATGAAAAAATCTAAATTTATCGTAGTAATGTTAGTAAGTCTGTTTATTTCAAATGGCGTATTACTTGCAAACAATTTTGCTTCAAATCAAGAAAAGATTCAAAATGATGATGGCAAAAAAGATAAGGTAACATTAATAGCTAAGAATATGGATGAAGCTAAAAAGTTAATTGCTTCAAAGAAATCTGAAGGGTGGGAAATGGTATCGATGCAAAAAAATAGTGATGGGACACATACGCTTTTATTTAAGAATGAAAAGGAAAAAAAGTATTCATCTGTTGAAGAACTCCTTCTTGATCACCCAGGGGATAAATTCCCAGATGGAGATTATATCAGTGAATCATCAAAAGGTGAAAAAATTGTTGAAACTTTTGTAGATTGTAAGGTTGTCAAAAAAACTGTTAATGGTAAGGAAGTAGCTATAGATAAATAAGTATTTTAATAAGTATAATTCTAATAATATTAAGGCTAGCTCGTAAGGGTTAGCCTTTTTTTTGTGCTTTGTAATCAATGTTACAGAACTTTGTTTTCTTTGTTTGTATTTTTGCATTAGAAATTAAAACTAAAAACTAAATACGATATGAAAAGAACAGTAATAAAAATAGATGAGGACTTATGTAATGGTTGTGGACAATGTGTTACAGGTTGTCACGAAGGAGCATTACAATTAATAGATGGCAAAGCAGTAATGATTAGCGAAATGTACTGTGATGGGCTAGGAGCTTGCATTGGCGAATGTCCTGTTGGAGCAATTGAACTAATTGAAAAGGAAGCAGAGGCTTATGATGA
>JAGNRX010000093.1 GCA_017988355.1 Bacteroidales bacterium
AATAGGTTTCCGTCTGGGGTTGAGATTTTAAGATTAACATTAGGATTGATTTCTGTTATAACGCCTCTAACTACTGAGCCATTCTTTAAGTAAACAACATCTTTGGCTGGTGTTTGCGCTGATAAGCTGCTTGCAAATGCCAAAACAAAAGCAAATACTAAAAAGGTAAAAAGTTTCTTCATATTCTAAGTTATTTTAATTTGTCTTTTTGATATTCCTGTTTTCTATCCTTTAATTTGATAATGCAAATTTATAATTAATTTTCAATATAAATGCTATTATTTAATTTTCTTAGAATAAAATATTAATATATTGCATTATGCCATATTAATAATAGATTTTTATACCCCTACTTAAGAAGCAAATAATTAGTCTAAAATGCCTTTGATATTGCTATTATGCTTATTTAAATATTCGCTTTCTTATTGATTACATCTTCTTAGATAATTCTTTTTTTATAACGTATATAGAAAATCAATTAGTTGAGTTCTTAAATTATTGATTAATTGAATGGTATATTGTTTTTCAAGTCTATTTAAATAAACAATAAAACACAACAAAATGATTTTAGAGTGATTTTATTCTGATTTTATATAATAATACTACCTTTGCATAAGTTATGATGGCGTGAAAAATTATAAATAAGTAGAAAATGAAAAAGAAGATAGTACTATTAGTATTTAGTTTTCTCATACAAGTAAATCATTTATCAGCTCAAGACACCCTGACTCTAAATGATTGTAGGGAAATGGCTCTAAAAAACAATAAGAGCATAAAGATTTCAGAAGAAAGACTGCTTTCTGCACAAGAAAAAAGGAAGATTGCCTTCACTCAGTTCTTACCAAACTTTCAAGCCTCAGGTGCTTATCTCTACAATTCTAAAAACCTAAGCCTTTTGTCCGAAGATGCTCTTTTGCCTGTGGGTACTAAGGCTCCTGATGGCAGCTTTACTCTTAGACCTGATCAGATGGGGAATCAATTTGACCAATATGGAAGACCACTTGACAGAAATGGCGTTCCTTTTAATCCTGCAACAAATCCTGAAAAGATAATCTTCAAAGACTATGCCCTTTTGCCAAAAGAGTCTATGCAGTTTGATATTCAAAACATATTTACTCTTGGAATAGGGTTTACTCAGCCAATATATATGGGAGGGAAGATTGTTGAGCTATACCGCATATCTAAGATAATGGAAGATATGGCTAAGATACAATTAGATAATTCTCAAATTAATTTAATGGTAGAGGTTGATGAGGCTTATTGGAGGGTTGTCTCTCTTGTCAATAAACATAACTTAGCAAAGGAATACCACCAACTGCTCCTAAAGACAAACTCCAATGTTGAGGAAATGGTTATAGAGGGTGTGGCTACTAAATCGGATGCTTTGAAAGTTAAGGTCAAGCTCAATGAAGCAGAGATGACCCTTTCCAAAGCAGAGAATGGTCTTTCGCTTTCCAAAATGCTCTTATGCCAAATCTGCTCTATGCCTATTGATAAGGACTTCACTCTTTCTGATCAGCTATTGGAAGAAGATATAATAATAAATAATGATATTAATATTGCATCTGCTGTGAATAATAGGACAGAAACCCAGCTCTTAGATAATGTTATAAAGATATCAAAGTCTGCCCAGAAGATAGCGTTTTCAAAATACCTACCTAATATTGTTGGAACAGGGAACTACTTAGCAACAAACCCAAACTCTTTCAATGGATTTGAGAAGTCAATGAATGGTATGTTTAGCCTTGGCATAGGCATTCAGGTTCCAATCTTTCACTTTGGAGAGAATTATCACACACTAAAGACTGCAAAGATTGGGGTAAGGATTGCAGAGCTTGAAAAAGAAGAAGCAGTTGAGAAGATGGAACTTCAGATAAATCAAATGCTGTTTAAGGTTAAGGAAGCAAACAAACAAAAGATAATGGCAGCAAGTAATATTGATAAGGCGAAAGAAAACCTTGAAAGTGCTTTGATAGGGTTTGAATCTGGAGTGATTACAACATCTGACCTAATGGAAGCACAAACTGCCTACATATCGGCAAAGAGTGAGAAGATTGATGCAGACATTAACTCCATTATGACAAGTCTTTATTTGGAGAAATCGCTTGGCAACTTAAACAATAGAAAATAACTTAATCAGAAAAAAGAAAGAAAAGATATAGCTTTATGAAAAAGAAAGAAAGTAAGACCTTAGTAATGGGATTTGTTGTGTTAATATCAGCTGTTATAGTTATTGGACTGCTTGGATATTTCATTCTCACCCCAAGTCATGTAATTCTTCAAGGAGAGTTTGAAGCAAATGAAGTTAGAGTTTCGGGTAAATTGCCTGGTAGGATTTTAGAACTTAGAACAAAGGAAGGAGAGAGAGTTCGCAAGGGAGATACATTAGTAATAATTGATTCTCCTGAAATCTATGCTAAATTAGACCAAGCCCAAGCTGCAGAAGATGGTGCAAAGGCAATCAGCATGAAAGCTCAAAAGGGAACAAGAAAAGAACAGATTGCAGGAGCATTAGAGCAAGTCGAGATGGCTGAGGCTGTGGAATTGTTTGCTAAGAAGACTTACGACAGGATGAGTAATCTATTTAAGAAAGGCGTTATTTCATCACAAAAGTTTGACGAAGTCGAGGCACAGTACAAAGCATCTGTTTCAAGAACAAGGGCAGCAAAAAGTCAATATGAAATGGCATTAAATGGAGCTCAAACAGAAGATAAGCTTGCAGCAGTGGCACAAGTAAATAGAGCAAAAGGGGCAGTAAGTGAGGCATCTTCTTATTTGAGTGAGACAAAACTCGTTGCACCTATTTCAGGAGAGATATCAGACATATTCCCTAAGGTTGGAGAGCTTATTGGATCAGGCTCCCCTATTATGAATATTGTTGATATGGACGAGGTTTGGGTAACGTTTAATGTTAGAGAGGATTTGCTAAGTAAGATAAAGGTTGGGACAGTTCTTAGTGCAAAAGTTCCTGCTCTTGGAAATAAAGAAATAAAAATAAAGGTAAGCTATATTAAAGCATTGGGAAGCTATGCAACATGGAAAGCAACAAAGCTAACTGACCAGTACGACACCAAAACATTTGAACTTAGAGCTATTCCAACGACAAAGGACAAAGACTACCGCCCAGGTATGAGTGTGATAGTTAATTGGACAAAGATAAAATAATAAATATAAAACCCCATTCTATAATGGAAAAAGGAATAATCCCAGTATTGAAAAGAGAATTAAAGAAGATGGTATCTCGTCCCATATATATTATGATGACGGTCATTATTCCATTAATAGTAATTTTGTTTTTCAGCACATTTCTCAATAAAGGGATGCCATCAGACCTTCCAATTGCAGTTGTGGATTTAGATTATAGTTCCACATCAAGGCAGATAACGAGACATATTGAGGCTGGTCAAACATGTGAAATTAAGTATAAGCTCTCAAGTTTTGAAGAGGCAAAAGACAAGATGCAAAGAGAAAACATCTATGCCTTTGTTCTTATTCCTAAGAACTTCCAAGCTGATTTACTATCTGGAAAGAGCCCTAAAATTATCTTTTACACCGAATATGCTCACTACCTTGCAGGCTCAGCAACAATGAAAGAGATAAATACAATTTTAGTTACCCTTTCATCAGGAATTAATTTGAAAATGAGACAAGCAAAAGGTGAAGAAGTAAACAACGCTATGGCAAATATTCAACCAATAAGGATTGACTCACATTTGATTGGTAACCCTCTTATGAACTATTCTTATTATCTATCATCAATCATTATGCCTGGCCTAATCTTCCTTATGAGCCTTATTTCTTGCATATATACAATTGGAGTAGAGCTTAAATTTGAAACCTCAAGACATTGGTTAATTACTTCAGGTGGCTCAATGCCAAAAGCCTTATTAGGAAAACTCCTACCCTATACCTTTATATACTCAGTAATGTTAATCTTTTCTTATTTCATTATGAGTTCTGTTCTGGGCTTTGAAACAAAAGGGAATATAATGCTTATGTTTTTGGGAGGTATTCTAACTATTATTTCATACCAAGCAATAGGAATATTTATTATCGGAGTATTGCCAATGTTAAGAGATGCATTAAGTATTGGAGCCTTTTATGGAGTCTTAGGCTTTACACTTGCAGGCTTCACCTATCCCAATTTCGCAATGCTAGCTGCTGTCAAACCCTACACATTCCTATATCCCCTAACACAGTACTATAATCTCTATTCCAATATTCAAATAAACGGACTCACACTATCAGAAAGCTATATGCCATTTATTATGTTAATAGCCTACTGCTTGATTCCAATCTTTGTTATCTCAAGACTTAAGGGTGCACTTATTAAACTAAATTTCAAAAGGGAGTAAAATGAATATAAGATTTAGAAACATGCTTCAAAGAAACAAAGAAGCTTGGAAGGATTTATTCCATATAATAGGGAAGGAACTATATAATATCTTTACAGATAAGGGAGTCTTACTTGTTTTCATTGTTGCCTGCGTTGTTTATCCCCTTGTCTGTGGATATATCTACAATAAGGAATTGATGTATGATATGCCTATTGCAGTAGTTGATAATTCCAATTCAACACTTAGCAGAAACTATCTTCGCTCTGTGGATGCAACACCAGAGGTTAAGATAGAACATTGGTGTAGTTCTTTACAGGAGGCTAAGGACTTGCAAAAACAATCCAAGGTTCATGGCATTGTCTTTATTCCAAGTGATTTTAGCCAAAACATAAACAGAGAAGAGCAAGCAACAATAAGCGTTTACAATGATATGACCAGCTTTTTTTGGTATAGGAATATGGCATTAGCAACAAATTTCACCGTTCAGGAAATGGGAAAAGAAATACAGGTGCAGAGAATGGTTGAGGGGGGAAAGAATATTGAAGATGCAAAGAGATTATCCGAGCCTTTTGAAGCAGTACAACACGTATTGTATAACCCAGGAGGCTACCCGAGTTTCATTCTTCCAATAGTACTTATTTTAATTCTACAACAAACCCTTTTAATTGGAATAGGAATGTTGGCAGGCACAGCAACCGAAAGGCACCAGCTACACACCCTAATACCAAGAGACGCACATTATAGAGGACTTCTAAGAATAATTTTCGGAAGAGGGCTTGCGTTTTTCATAACCTATATTCCAATAACAGTTTATATGCTGGTCGTGGTTCCAAAGATATTTAACCTACCACAGCTTATGCCAAGCATTTCATCTATATTCCTATTTATAACTCCATTTCTCCTATCCGTTATCTTCTTAGGAATGAGTATATCGGTCTTTTTCAAAAACAGAGAAAACTCTATCCCATTCTACTTGTTTATGTCCCTACCCTTTGTTTTTCTATCAGGAATTTCGTGGCCAAGAGAAGCAATGCCAAGGT
>JAGNRX010000094.1 GCA_017988355.1 Bacteroidales bacterium
CGGAACAATAAATATGATGAGTGCAATTGGTAGTATTATGCTTATAGGAATTGTTGTTAAGAATGGTATTGTACTTGTTGACTATATTAACCTAAACCGCGAAAGAGGAATGGGTATAACAACAGCAGTAATTAATGGTGGTAAATCTCGTTTGCGTCCAGTTATTATGACAACTGCAACAACAGTTTTAGGTATGATACCAATGGCAATTGGATTTGGAGAAGGTGCTGAACTATGGCAACCAATGGGAGTTGTGATTGTTGGAGGTTTAACAGTATCTACCTTGATTACCCTTATTTTAGTTCCAACATTATACTGTGTTTTTGCATCAAGAGAAGTTAAAACTTATCGTAACAAACATAGAATTAAATTAAATCGTAGAACAATTAAAGCAGAATAAAAATGAAAGCAGCATTCATAACATATAATCAAGCTCTTGTAGAAGATGTGGAAGATATTTTAAGTCAACTTTCAATAAGAGGATTTACACGTTGGCAAGATGTTCAAGGAAGAGGAACAAAAAAAGGAGAACCTCATTTGGGAACACATGCTTGGCCTTCAAAGAATATGGCAACTCTATGTATTATTGAAGATAATATTGCACCAATTCTAAAAAAGAGGATACAAGCACTTGACAATGAAGCACCAGAACAAGGATTAAGAATATTCTTTTGGGATGTGGTTGATGTTTAATTGAAAAACAAGAAAGCGAAGATAGGCGATAGATAAATCTATCGCCTATTTTTTATTAAATGAATTAAACTCTTTAATTGAGTTTTCTAACTCTTTGTATTAATTTTCTCTTTCTTTGATCCAATAAATTCTTTCTTTGATCTAATAAATTCTTTCTTTGATCTAATTCCGTGAAACAGCGATTCATTTTAGAGATATCGTTTTCTTCGTTTTTTGATAGAATTACTTAGATTTATAACTACTTTTGCAACTATGTTTATTGAATTAGGATATTTAGGCTTATTTATAGCCAGCTTCTTAAGCTCCACTATTATTCCTCTGGGTTCAGAATTTGTTCTTATTGCTCTTGTTGCTAATGGATTTGACCCATATTTATGTGTTTTGATTGCAACAATTGGCAACTCAATAGGCGGAATGACATCATACGGCATTGGTTATCTTGGAAAAATGGAATGGATTGAGAAATACTTCCGCTTACCTAAGGAAAAACTACTTAGTTTTCAAGAAAGAATAAAACGCTGGGGTCCTGCGGCTGGTTTATTAGCTTGGTTACCTTTTATTGGTGATGTTATTGCAATAGGACTTGGTTTTTTCCGTTTAAACCCATGGAAGTCTTTTCTATATATGTTAATTGGCAGAATAATACGTTATAGCTTTATTGGAGGTATAATGCAATTATTTTAAAAATTACTATCTTTGCACCTTATAACTTAACATGTAGATATGAAACTTAAGCATTTATTTATAGGTATATTATTATCAATACTCACCTTTTCAGCATATTCTCAAGTTGATACTGTTCAATCAATAATTATTGGCAATGAGATATTTCATGAACAGCATTTTGAAGACCTATTAAATTCAAACAAAGATAACACAAAATCAATTTTAGTAGTTAATTGCGACTCCATTATTCAAGAATACAATAATTCATTAGCCGAAATTGAGCAAAGGAAGAACGAGATTGAGAAAATGGATTCAGAGATTAGCTCTATGAGAGTGGAAAAAAAGAAAATGGACTCCCTACTATTTGTTTATGATGAAAAGGGAAAAGATCTTAGCTATCAACTTGCGAGCCTTCAATACAAGTTTAAGGAAGACTCTACTATGTTTTCCGAGCAAATTGATGAGCTTAGAACAAATGAATATAACCTTAAGCTGATTAATGACACCCTTGCAAAGCTTAATCAAGAATATCGCAACCAACTAAACGAGAAAAACAGACTCTTAGAAGAGAAAATAAGGATATTTCAAGAGAAAGAACTCCTTTTTGCTGAAAAAGAACAGGTTTACAAAGAAGCTATAAACAGTTCTAATCTTGATAAGGTGAAGATAGAGGGCTTGGTTAATGCCTCAAATGAAAAAATTATTGGCAAGACAAAAGAAATAGACCTCTTGCAAAAAAACATAAATGAAAAGGAGTCTATAATGGCATCGAAGGACTTAACCCTAAACAAGATAAGTGAAGAAAAGGAGATGTATTATAAGATGGCAGATACCCTAAGGTCTAAACTTGTGGAGGCAGAAAAGCAAATCCTAAGAACTAATGAAGAACTAAAATACACCAAACAAAGAGCAGAAGAGGCAGAGGCAAGAATAGCAGCTGCAACAAATAAGAAGAAGAAAGTTAGAGTTCTTCAAGGAATAGCAATGCGCTTCTTCCCTACCCCAAATTGGGATATTGTTCCAAGAGATAATGGAAGTGGGGGATACGAAAACATAATCATTAATCGCAACTCCTCGAAAGTGGAATTTGACTTTGTAACTGGAGCATCCGTTATGCTATTAGATTTAACCAAACCTGAAGCTAAGTTTACTTCCGACATAGGTGTTTATGTAGGGTTTGGTGGAGCGAATATGTTTAAGAACTTCTATTTTGGTGGAGCTTATCGTTTCCTTGACTTTTTTAGCGTTTCGGCTGGAGTTAACGTTGCAGAATATACCCTTTTAGCTAAAGACTTTAACAAAGAAGGCGATGCCCTAAAGCCAGGTTGGTCAATACAGACCACCAAAGAATGGAAAGTTACACCCTTTATTTGCTTATCACTCGACTTAGAGTTCTTAAGCTATATGGGTAAGAAATAAATAACCTAAAATTGAATCATTATGAAAACAATACTAATAAAGAACATAAGCCTAAAGAATAGAATAGTTGATATATTAATAGAAGACAATATCTTTAAGCAAATCGACCAAAACATCATTGTAAAAGCCGACAAGATTATTGACGGAACAAATAAAGCAATCATACAACCATTTTACAATATGCACACCCATTCCTCTATGACCCTACTTCGTGGTTATGGAGATGATATGCGACTTTTCGAGTGGCTATCGGAATACATATGGCCACAAGAAGCAAAGCTAACACCAGAAGATATATATAATGGAACAAGGCTTGCAATTGTTGAGATGATACGCTCTGGAACAGTTTTCTTCTTAGATATGTATTGGCATCACCAGGCAATTATCCGTGCAGTTGAAGAAATGAAAGTTAGAGCAAGCATTGGAGTTACATTTATTGAAGAAAGAGGAAAGACCGAAATAGAAGAGAATATTAATTTCATCAATAACTTCAAACCATCCTCAGACCTAATAACTATTAACGTTGCTCCGCATGCAATATACACAGTAGGGAAAGACCTATACCAAGAACTATTTAAGGTTGCCAAAGAAAACAATCTAAAATTCAATACCCATTTATCAGAAACCACAAAAGAAGTTAAGGATTGTAGGGAAGCAAATAATAACCTAACCCCTACCGAATACTTAGACTCAATTGGAGTTTTAGATCATAACACAATAGCAGCACATTGCGTTCACCTAACAGAACACGATGCAGAAATACTATCCTCAAGAGGCGTTACCCTTGTGCATAACCCTTGTGCAAATATGAAACTAGCCTCAGGAGCTTTCAATGTTCCACTCGTAAATAAATATAATTGTAAAGTATGCTTAGGAACCGACGGAACAAGCTCCAATAACAACCTTTCAATGATGGAAGAAATGAAGTTTGCTGCACTACTTGCCAAAGTATCTTATTATGACACTGCCCTCCTATCAGCAAACGAAGTATTTGCATGGGCAACAAAGAATGGACCCAAAGCAATGGGTATTAATTCAGGCTCAATAAAGGAAGGGAAATTAGCTGATTGTTTAATTGTTGACCTAAACAACGATAGACTAATCCCAAATCACAACCTCATCTCCAACTGGGTTTACTCTGCCGACAGCCGCTGCATAGAAACAGTAATCTGCAACGGCAACATCCTAATGGAAGACCGCATAATCCCCAACGAAGCCGAAATCCTAGAAAAAGCAAAGAGAACGCTAATATAGTAAAGCAATAAAACAAGGATATATAATAAGGAGGAACCAAAACGTTTCTCCTTTTTTTTGTTATAGATTATTTTTCTATTCTTTTCTTCCAATGAAAACATAGTTTAAATTAAGGAATGATTTTCTCAAAACAAAGAATTAAATTACTGAAACAAAGTATTAAATTGCTAAAACGATGTATTAAATTATTAAAACAAAGATTCATTTTGCTAAGATGGGCATCTTAGCTTACTGAGATGGGCATCTTAGCGTCTTGAGATGCCCATCTTAGCAGCGTGAGATGGGCATCTTAGCAATTTTAAACAAAGAGATAGAAATTTAAAATGAAGAGACAGATAATTAATACTTTACAAAAACCATTTTATTGGAGATGGTAGAGAATAAAATTCATAGTACTTAGTTCTATTTTTTGAATTGAAAAGATTGGGTCTTATAATGAAAAATGCTATTTGGAATTAGCAAAAAAAAATAAAGCGTCTCTAAAATTTGACGCTTTATTGTTTATTTGGATTTTGAATGAATGATTTGACTAAACGAAAAGTGAGAAACTTATTCTTCTATTTCTTTACATTCCTTTTTAATGACATAGATTTGTTGCTTACTTACTGTTCCTGAAATGCTGTTTTTAGAGTCTTCATTTATACTTAATATTGCAGAGTTTAGGTTTGCTTTCTTTAGTTCTATTGTTCCTTTATTATTTTCCAAAACAAAATTATCTACTTTAAACTTATTTTCTGAATATAGTTTAGAATTAAAGAGACGAATTGTCATTGAGGCTTGGCTTAGTTTGGAATCAAATATCACTAATCCACCATCTAAGATGTCTATTTCCAATAATGGTTCTCTCAAATACAATCTAATTATTTTTGGAGAGCCTGTTATCTCTGGGGTTATTGTTAGGGTGCCGTTAGAAACAAAATCTCTTGCTGGAATTTCTTGTCCTGAGGAAATGTATTTCTTAATGTCTGTTCCCAAATCGTAATAGCTTGTTTTACCATAGACTACTGTTACTCTCACATCTCCTTTAACAACAAGCTTATAAACTCCTGATGGAATTACTGACCAAGGGTTAATGTCTAATGCTGTATTTGATTGTGCTGATACTACTATTGACATTAATAACAATGAAATAGCGATTATGATTTGTTTCGTTTTCATATTGATTTTGGTTTAATATTATTATTTATTTGCAAAGTTAATAAGTTTTTTTCAATTATTGTTGTATGAGAATCATATTATATATCCCAAAAAAAAGGTTACTCCTAGGAGCAACCTTTTCTTTTAATATTTAATTCAATCAATTATTAATCGTACATTACTACTAAGAATT
>JAGNRX010000095.1 GCA_017988355.1 Bacteroidales bacterium
GCATTATATAATGTATTAACGTCATATCAAACTATATTACTTTATTATTACAAAAACAAAAAACCTAATCCTCTCCCTTATCAAACTCCTCAATCTTTTCCAACTTCTTAATAAAATTAACTTTCTCATTAGGAGTAGCAAGCCTAAAGGTATAAACCTTACCATCAGCACCCTTAAATTCTCTATCCTTTGAGGCAGTCTCTTTAATATAGTCATTGAAAATATCAGAAGAAGAGATAGCACTCATCGAAGCTCCATTATAGGAGAAGAAATACCAGTGATCACGATTAGCCTCAATATAAAGCCTAATCTCATTAGAGATAGAAGTCTTCACAATCTGAATCTTAGCCCTAATTAGCTTATTCACCTGATACTTCCCGACAATACCCAATTCAACATCCCCATAAGAAACATAGGAATTTAAGATTGGGTCCCATTGCATCTTAACATCAGGGAAGTAAAGTGAGAAATCCATATCCTTAGGAATAGTCTTCCACTCACCAGTTATTAATAAATCTTCATAAAGCTCAATCCCTTTCTCTTGTCCATACATAGAAACAAGTTGGTCTTGGTATTTTGAAACCTCAAGCTCAATCGGAGATAGGTTCATATCCTCGTAAAGCTCAACTCCCATATAATCTAAAGCAAGCTGTGAAAAAGGAAACTTAATCCCAATACTCATATTCAAATCAGCAGTAAGGCTATTATTATTAATCTTTATCTGTCCATAGTTTTGCATCTTAACAATACCGGACTTACTTAAACCAATATTAATATTCCCCTGCCCCTTAGCATCACATGATGTTTTATTTAAAACAAGGTAATCACCCAAAGCTTCTTTCATATCTTCCAATTTTTCCATTGAAGCTATCCTATATTCATTGGATGTTTTATCATAAGTTAGGAAACCCTTAGAGGTCATAAAAGTATTGTCAGCCTCAATATCATTTGTTAGGAATGCTGATTTAGGTTCCATATTCTTTGGATTGTATTGCAAAGAAGCTGTCACCCTTTTTCCATCAATTG
Source organism: Bacteroidales bacterium (assembly GCA_017988355.1). Taxonomy (GTDB): domain Bacteria; phylum Bacteroidota; class Bacteroidia; order Bacteroidales; family P3; genus UBA10566. Next base: position 1,027 of record JAGNRX010000095.1, read on the forward strand.
AGGTTGGAGCCTCTGAAATTGGGATATAAATATTGTTTGCATCAACTCTTGATTTGAAATTTACAAAAGCAAGGTTTTCATTGCAATTATGTGTTAGCTGAACTCCACCTTCAAAAAGGAAACTACTATCTTTTGCATCAACTTGAACTTTTCCATAGAAATTAAATGCAGGACTTAATTGAATTGGTGTTTCTTTTGAGATTGTTCCTAAACCTCTTGTTGATATTGGGTCAGGATTAATCTTAGACATAAAGATTGGATGTTTCTTCTTATTCTCATCAACATAATCGATATATCCATTTGCTGAATAGAGTGAGGATGAAAATATGTGAACCCTTGAAGAATAGAACTCATGAAGACGAGTTTCTGTGTCAACAAGTATTCTTGCATCTTCAATTGTGTCCATTTGAGCTCCTGGTCTAATAATGATTGTTGGGTCAGTTGGGCGAATTGCTGCATCTCCAGATCTAATTAAAAAGACTTCATCGGCTGTTAGCTTATTTGTTTTTAGACTAAGCATTGGATTAACTGAATTGAAGGTTAGTCCTTTTTGAACAGGGTTAGTTGCTGTGAATTTAGCACCTGGTTGTTCTAAGTCAATTAAACTCTTAATGTCTTTCTTTGCAAAATCTCCTGCACTAATACTATTTGAATTTAGAAGTGCAAGCTCTTTTGTGTCCATTACCCAATCAAACTTATCAACCTCACAACTATATTGTAGATAAGTTAAGTCACATGGCTTAACTCCTTCCATTGACTTAAACTCTCCCCTTCTTGTCTTAAAATCAACCTTTGACTTAACTTCTTTTGCATTAAATGCAATATCAAGTCCATTTAATGCCATCAGGGTGAAGTTGGCAGTGTCTGCATTATAGTAAATACCTTTAAACTTGAAGTTATCAGCATCAACTATCATTTCCGCTGATTTATTTGTTCCCTTTCCTGTTAAACCAGAAGGCGTAACTATTAAACTACCACTATGAAGAGCTTCACCACCATACATAAGGAAAGGTTCTGCTTTTTGATGAACAATCATATAGTCTTTATAAGGGAACCAGTGTTCGGAAGTTTGAGTTACGGTTACCTCAGGAAACTCTACACTTGATTTATTGGAGCATATAAACTTATCGGTTGTTGAATACATGGAGTCAGGCAAGAAAGCAAACATCCTTGAATCGGATCTGGAAGCAATATATTCTAAATAACCTGCACCTAATAGTCCTTGAAGACTTAAATCAAGCCTATTATAAAACTTTCCCTTACCTCCGTAAGCAAGCATTCCTGAATTTGGAGTTTCAATAACAAAACCAAGAGAATAGTCTTTCATAACTTTAAGAGGTTCTTTTATATCAGGAAAAATTCCAGCAGACTTCAAGACCCCAGTAAACTTAACGCTATCTGTTTTGAAGGTCATTAAGTCTTTTAGCTTAAATGGGTCTAATTTATAGTAGAATGATTCTCTTAGATAAGCTCCTTGTTGGATTTTTGGCTGGTCGTAATAGACATAAGAATCCTCAAGTGATGATAGCATTGGATAGCCTGGAACTCTTTTTATACTACTTTTATTTGTTGGGTCATCAATTAATAATTCGCAAACTAAGTTTTGAAGAGGGGTTTGGATTTTTATTATTTTGTTTGTGTCACCATATAATGGTACAAAGAAAGCCATTGAATCTATCTTAGGAAGGTTGAGGGCAAATCTCTCATAATCAAAGTAACATCTTTCCCCTCCCATATTAAATCTTCCTGCTGTTATCCTGCCATTGAACTCAAAGCTCCTATTCTTCTTCATAACTATCTCACCATTTACTGGAGATATATTAACAAAATGAGTATCCGATAAAGAGAAGTTTTCAATTCCATACATTCTTAAATCCATATCGAAAATGTTAAGAATTGCATTGGCTCCTTTTTTGGTTGAAGACACAAAACGTATATTATCGTAGTCTTGTTTCTTTATATTGGCTTTAATGTAGTCGTAGATTTTTTCTTTAATGATAGCTGTCTTACGATAAGATTCATAGTTGATGAACCCACTGATTGCAAGACGCATTAACATAACCTCTGCTTGAGTTTCATCCATGCCAATAAATCGTGCAAACTCTTTAACTGGAATATTGTTCTTCTTATATTTAACAACAAAGTCTCTAACCCTATAAATTGGATTAATTTCATCTATCCCTTGAATCTTATCCCATTTCAATTGGGTAAAATAGTTATTTGATTCAAATGAAGCAAAGGAAACACTATTAACAGGTCCCTTTACTGATGTAAATTCCATAACATGCTTATCTAATTCAACATAAACAGCCTCAGTGTAGATGTCTATCGAGTGATAGGAATCAACCCATGGACTTGCTGAAATTCCTTCCTTATTATTAATGCAGGCAATTTCTCTTGAGTTTTTATTATATCTCATCAAAAGCCCAGGATGATAAACTGAGTCATTGTTAATGTAGAAAGTTACTTGACATTCTGGTGTTGCTATCCCCTCTTGGCTAAATGGATGAGTTATTGCTTTTGCCTTACAGAATAGCTTACCTTCTTTCCTGAATACTAATTCTGCTGGCTCTTGGGCATCACCTGTTCCCAAAAACTTTCCTCCTTGTTGTGTAAAGCCTCGAACATAATCAACATCAGGGAATATATTTTTAATAATTTCTTCTCTCTTATATGAATAGAAACGTGGGAAAGTTAATTCTTTCACTTTATCAGAACATTGGTCTTCAAAACTACCGTTAAGTTTATGTTGAAAATATTCTTTATTAGTAAATTGGACTGAGTCTGCAAAAATGGCTGCTCTTTTTAATGAAACAGTGAATTTTGACAATTCTGCATATACTTGGTCTTTTGGTAAACCTGCTCTTGAAAAATCAATCCTTCCTCCTTTTCCTTCAAAGAATTGCTCTACTATATAAAACTTACCTGTTGTGGAATAAAGTGTGTTTTCGTCCTTTTGTGATGAATAAGTTAAATCAACACTTGACGAAAAATCAACATAAGGTCCTCTGCTTGTATCTATTCTAATATTATAACCACTATGCCTGACCTTCCAATTAACTGTTTTTGAACTATATAGTGAATTAAACTTAACTAAATTAAGTGAGGTGTTTACTGCATCGTTGAAAGCCCCAAGGGTTGCGGACTGGATTGTCCATTGAAGCCCTTTAAACCATTGATTATAACTTTCTTTTGTTTGATTGGCTGATTGAAAAGCAACTTGTGTTTCAATGAAATCGAAAAATCCAGGTATTGGTCTAACTCTTTTCTTTAACATATCGTTTGAAAGAGACATCACATCTTGCTTTTGTTGAGATGGGATAGTGTTCCAAATGCTTGAATATTTTAGGATAAGATCTTCATATTCTTTTTGCTGATCTTTCTTCATATTCACATCCGATTTGTAAAATTCTGTAAGCTCTTCAATATAAGTATCAGAATTTCCACTAAACTCCTTAAATCTTTGTGCAAAAACATTGAAACCTATACTGAAAACCAATAGAGTTAAAACCAATCTTTTAATAACCATCTTTCTTATATTTTTCTTTTATCAATCTTAATGCGGCCCAATTTTCTTTTGATATTTGATTATCTAAGCTAAAACCATACTTCGATGCCTCTTCCATCAAAATAGGAATATCTTCTACATAGAAACCACTCAGGAACAAAACTCCTCCTCTTTTTATATGCTTTGAATACTTCTGCATATCTTGAAGAAGAATGTTTCTATTAATATTTGCAATGAAAACATCGTAATCTCTATCTAGGAGATTTGCGTCTCCAAACCTAACAACAACGTCAGAATTATTAGTTTGAATATTTTCTAATGCGTTTTTATATGCCCACTCATCGTTGTCAATAGCTTCAACATAAGTAGCGCCTTTCATCTTTGCAAGAATTGCCAAAACTCCTGTACCGCTACCCATATCCATTAAGTCCTTTCCTTCCACATTTTCATTTTGAAGAAGTTGAATTATTTGGAATGTTGTCGGATGATGAGCTGTTCCAAATGACATTTTTGGAGATATTTCAATATTAAATTCAATATCCTCCATTGGCTTATGGAAATTAGCATGAACATAACAATAATTGTCAATAAGGACAGCAGGATAACACTTTTCCCATTCTGCATTCCAATCTTGCTGCTCTATTTCCTTTGTTTTAGTTGACAAATCAACATCAGGGTTAAGTGAAGTAAAGTTTTCAATTAATCCTTTAAGCTCTTTTTCGTTAAGAAGTCCCTGCTGACAATAGGCTAAAAACCCCTCAGCTGTATCC
>JAGNRX010000004.1 GCA_017988355.1 Bacteroidales bacterium
TCTATGATTTTCTCTTCTGGGTCGAGGGTTTCGGATGGGATGTTTATGCCTACTTCTTCGCCATCGACATTGGTGTAGAGGTTGTCTATGGAGACTGTCTTGGCTCTTTTTTTGCGGATAAAGTCTATGCAGTTATTGGTTGCTATGCGAAATAGCCAGGTTGAGAAGGCGTAGTCGGGGGTGTATTGGGATAGGGATTTGAATGCTTTTCCGAAGGCTTCAAGAGTTAGGTCGTCTGCATCGACTGAGGAATTGGTCATCTTTAGGAGCATGTAGTAGATTGGCTCTCTATAAGTATTCATCAGTTCTGCATAAGCTTTTTGACTCCCTTTGTCTCGTGCTAAACACACAAGCTGGTAGTCTCTTAATGCTTTTTCAGTTAGTTGTGATGCTAATACTTCCATTGATTCCTTTTTGTTAGTAACGAACTAATTCTTATTATAGTATTGATTGGTATGAATATGATTTCGTAGATTGGTGCTAAGAAAGCTAATTGTTTGGTGCCTAATTTGCGTGAGGTTTTGAAGTAGATGATGATTTGGATGGTGTATTTGATGATTAGTGCTATGACTACATATTCCCATGGAAATTTATAGATTATACTTAGTGTTATTAGGGCATAGATGAGGGTTGTTGTGATTGGCATTAGGGAGACTATGAGTTTGTCTTTGAGTTTGAAATAGGATAGGCTTCTATAGTCTTTCTTCTTTTGTAGCATCCATTCAAAGAGTTTTTCTTTGGTTGAGGATTGGTTGATGGAGTCTTTTGTTAGGATTGCTTTGGTGTTTTTGGAGTTGGCGTATTTGTTGACAAAGAGCTGGTCTTCGCCTACTGGGATATTGTATTGGGAGATGAAACCATTGACTGCAAAGAACATTTTCTTGGTGAAGGCTAGGTTCTTGCCTGTTCCCATATATGGGTTTTTGAGGACTGCGTTGCCAAGGTAGTTTATGGAGGAGGTTTGGTGTTCGTATTGTATTAGGCTGCTTAGTAGGGTCTTTTTGGTTTCGTAGTTGGTGTATCCTATGACCATTTGGGTTTTTGGCTCAAAGCCTTTTACTATTTCGGTTATCCAGTTATAGCTTAAGGGTTGGGTGTCTGCTTCGGTTAGTAGTATGATGTCGTTTTTGGCTGACTTGATGCCTATGGATAGTGGGTATTTCTTGCCTAAGAACCTGTTTACGTTTTCGTGGAGGTGGACTACGTTGAGGTTAGGATAGATTTCTTGTAATACTCGCAGGACGTATTGGGATTCGTCCTTGGATGCGTCATTGACTACTACGACTTCAAAGTTGGGGTACTGTTGTTCGAGGATGATGGGTAGTCTTCTTTCAAGGTTGTATGCCTCGTCCTTTGCACATATTACGACAGAGACTGAAGGGAAGTGATGGAGTTCTGTTTTTGGTGACTTATGGAAGCAAGTGCGTCCAAATACGATAATATAATATAAAACTTGAAAAAGTACTAATGCTGTTATGCTTATTGCAAATATAATCCCTACTGTATCAAACTGATATTCTAAAAATCCCATATACCTTACTAATATAAAAACAAACAAATATATGATAAATTCGCATTTTAATAGTAATTTTGTCAAAATATTTCTAAACATTTATTGTTAATAACTATTGATGGAATTTACTATTGACACTATATCAAAGGATTGCAACGCCAGAGCTGGTAAGATTAAAACTGACCATGGCGATATTCTAACTCCAATCTTTATGCCTGTGGGTACTGTTGGTTCGGTTAAGGCTGTCCACTGCTCGGAATTGAAAGAGGAAATTAAGGCTGAAATTATATTAGGTAATACTTATCACCTTTATCTTAGACCTGGTTTGGATATTATTCAGGCCTCTGGTGGTATTCAGAAATTTAATTCTTGGAATATGCCTATGCTTACCGACAGTGGTGGTTATCAGGTCTATTCCCTTGGTCATAATAGGAAGATTACGGATGAGGGTGCCATTTTTCGCTCTCATATTGACGGCAGTAAGCATATTTTCACTCCTGAAAACGTTATGGATACTCAAAGGGTTATTGGTGCTGATATTATTATGGCTTTTGATGAGTGTACGCCCTACCCTTGCGACTATGAATATGCTAAGAATTCGATGAAGCTTACGCATTCTTGGTTGGAAAGGTGTGTTAGGAGGTTTAATGAAACTGAGCCTATTTATGGTCATTCTCAATCTCTTTTCCCTATTGTTCAGGGGTCGGTTTATAAGGATTTGAGAAGAGAGAGCTGCGAGAGGATTGCGTCTTATGGGCTTGAGGGTAATGCTATTGGTGGTCTTTCGGTTGGTGAGCCTATTGAGGATATGTATGAGTTGACCGATTTGTGCTGTTCTATTTTGCCTAAGGATAAGCCAAGGTATTTGATGGGTGTTGGAACGCCTGCTAATATTTTGGAGTGCATTGATATGGGTATTGATATGTTTGATTGTGTTATGCCTACAAGAAATGGTCGCAATGGTATGCTCTTTACTTCGGAGGGTATTATTAATATGAGGAATGAGAAGTGGAAAAATGATTTCTCCCCTATTGATCCTAATGGAACAAGCTCTGTTGATAGTTTGTATTCTAAGGCTTACTTAAGGCATTTGTTTGTTGCTAAGGAGATTTTAGCTCTTCAGATTGCCAGTATTCATAATTTAGCATTTTATCTTTGGCTTGTGAAAGAGGCTAGGAAGCATATTGTTGAGGGAGATTATAGGGCTTGGAAAACTATGATGGTTAAGAAGGTTACTAATAGATTATAAGATGTTAAAGAAAATTGATAAGTATATAATAAAGCAATTACTGGCTACTTTCTTCTTAGCTATTGGGCTTATTATTTTGATTGTTATTGTGTTTGATGTTTCGGAAAAGCTTGATGACTTCCTTGAAAGGCAGGCTCCTATGAAAGAAATCATCTTTACCTACTATGTCAATTTCATTCCTTATTTTGTTAATCTCTTTGGTCATCTTTTCTTCTTTATTGCTGTTATCTTCTTAGCCTCCAAGATGGCTTCAAGGTCTGAAATAATTGCAATTCTTAGTGCTGGCATTAGTTTTAGAAGGTTTTTAAGACCCTTTCTTGTGGCTGCTATTTTTGTTGCTCTCTTAAATGTTTACCTAACTAATGTTCTTATTCCACAGGTTAATAAGCCCAGGATTGAGTTTGAAAAAATATACTGGCGTAATCCTTATAAGAACCTAACTTTTAATATTCACGTTAAGACCGATTCTCTTAATCACGTTTATGTTCAAAGCTTTAATAATTTCAATTTAACTGGTTATAGATTCACTAAGGAGACCTTTTGTAAGAATGGGATTTGCAAGAAAATAACTGCTCAGAACATTGTTTATGACTCTGTTAAGAGGGTATGGGATTTGACTGATTATAAGATTAGGACTATTGATGGGTTGAAAGAAAACTTGGTTGTTGGAGACAAAACAACTATGAACTTAGGCATAGAGCCCTCCGACTTTAATATTGTTACCGCTAAGGTTGAGACTATGACTTTTTCAGAGCTTAATGATTTTATTGAGAAAGAGACTAAGCGAGGCTCAAAGGATATTAATCTTTATTTGATTGAGAAATACCAAAGGCTGTTTAATCCTCTTGCTTTTATCATACTAACTATTATTGGTGTTTCCTTATCTTCAAAAAGGACAAGAGGAGGAACAGGACTTAACCTTGCTTTTGGAATTACTATTGCTTTTAGTTTTATTATGATGATGAAGGTTACATCGGTTTTTTCAACAAAAGGGAGCTTACATCCTATTGTTTCAGTTTTAATTCCTATTTTTGTATTTGCAATAATTAGTGTATTTCTGATTAGGAAGGCTCCAAAATAAAATAATTTAAACCCCTAAAGGCTATGATTGTAAATAAGTTAATGAATAAGATAATTAAGACAAGGATTCCTCAGATTGAGCATTTTATGAATAATCCATTGGAGGTGCAAAATCAGGTTTTCAATGATCTTATTTCATCAGCTAAGAACACTGTTTGGGGAAAGTTTTATGATTATAAGTCTATTAAGAATTGGGAAACCTTTAACCAGAGGGTGCCTCTAAGCGACTATAATTCTCTTATGCCTTTTTTTGAAAGAATTAGAAAGGGTGAGGAAAACCTGCTTTGGTGTAGTGATATTAAATGGTTCTCAAAATCTTCTGGCACAACATCAAGCAAGAGTAAGTTTATTCCTGTTAGTGAGGAAAGTCTTCAAGAATGCCACTATAAGGGTGGAAAGGATATGCTTGCCCTATATATTAATAATTATGAGGATAGTCAGATTTTCTCTGGAACTTCTTTGGCTTTGGGTGGTTCGGCTCAGGAGTCAGACAATAATTCTGATATATTTATTGGTGATGTTTCTGCAATCTTAATTGATAACCTACCATATTGGGCTGAGTTTTTCCGCACTCCAAAAAAAGAAATTGCTCTTATGCCTGAGTGGGAGTTGAAGCTTCAGGAAATGATTAAGGAGGTTTCGTTATCAAATGTTGTTAGTTTGTCGGGGGTTCCTTCTTGGATGACTGTTTTGTTAAAAGGGGTTATTGAGCATACTGGAAAACCTATTCAGGAGGTATGGCCTAATCTTGAGGCTTATTTTCACGGTGGTGTTAGCTTCAATCCTTATAAATCACAATTTGCTAAACTGCTTCCAGAGGGTATTAATTATATGGAGACCTATAATGCTTCTGAGGGGTTCTTTGGTCTTCAAGATAGCAAATACTTAGATTCTCTGCTACTACTATTAGATTATGGGATTTACTATGAGTTTGTTTCATTAGATGAGCTGGGTCATGAGAATCCAAAGATAATTAATCTATCTAAGGTTAAGAAAAACGTAAACTATGCTATGGTGATTTCTACTAATGGTGGTCTTTGGCGATATATTATTGGTGACACTGTTATGTTTACTGAGATTAAGCCTTATAGGTTTAAAATTACTGGCAGGACAACTAACTTCATTAATCTTTGTGGAGAAGAGCTTATTTCAGACAATTCAAACAGGGCTATTGAGGTTGCTTGTGCTGCTACAGATGCAATTGTTAGTGAATATACGGCAGGACCTTTCTTAGGTGAGACAAGATACCATGAATGGATTATTGAATTTGATAAGGAGCCAAATGATATGGATAAGTTTTCAAAAATCTTAGATATTACATTACAAGAGCTTAACTCTGATTATGAGGCTAAACGTTATAAGAATATTATTCTCCAAAAGCCTAAAATTAATATTGCTGTAAAGGGTACATTCTATTTGTGGCTAAAGAGTAAGGGTAAGCTTGGAGGACAGAATAAAATTCCTCGTCTTGCTAATAATAGGGAGTATGTTGATGAGATATTAGAACTGATAAAATAATTAAAAAAATATATAAGATGACTATAAAAGAGATACAAAATGAGATTATTGAAGAGTTTTCAATGTTTGAAGACTGGATGGATAAGTATAATTATTTGATTGAGCTTGGGAGAGATTGTCCAATTATTGAAGAAAAGGATAAGAAAGAGACTAATCTGATTAATGGATGCCAGTCAAGGGTTTGGGTTAGTGCTGAAATGGTTGATGGGAAAATGAGTATTAAGGCAGATAGTGATGCTGTAATTACAAAAGGGATTGTTACCCTCCTACTTAGAGTTTTTAATAATCAAAAGCCACAAGATATTTATGATGCTGACCTTCATTTTATTGATGAAATTGGTCTTTCAACTCACCTGTCTCCAACAAGAAGCAATGGTTTGTTATCGATGATTAAACAAATTAAACTTTACGCCTTAGCCTTTACTATTAAGGGAGAGTAACGAAATATGTTTTTAAGAAAGAAAGGAAGGAAGGAGATAGAGTATAGCTCTGTTAATCAAGAGGTGTGGAAGAAACTAAAGAAGAATAAAATGGCTATGTTTAGCTTGTTTATTATTGGTTTCTTTACTCTTGTTGCAGTCTTAGGTTATACTATTACTCCTGACCAGACTCCTTTTGCTAATGATCAGTATCTTGAACTAACGACAAAGAAACCTGGTTTTAGGATTGATTTCCTAAGGATTTACGAGGGTGATAGAAAACAGAAGAAAAACTTCTTTAAACATCTTGCTTTTGGAACTAAGAACAACTATTCTTCTCAACCTATTTATAGGCATTGGGAAAAAGGGGATAGTGTTTTTGCTGAACTTTATACTGGGGAAAAGGTTAATAGTGGAGATGTGATTGCGTTTAGTAAGAAAAAGACAAACTACGAAATAAAAAATAAGACTTTTTGGCTAGGGACTGATGGTTATGGTAGGGATTTACTTTCTCAGCTTATGATTGGTACAAGGGTTAGCCTTTCGGTGGGTTTTATTTCAATTATTATTTCTTTGATTATTGGGGTTAGTCTTGGTGCTATTGCTGCTTATTTTGGCAAATGGGTTGACAATTTGATTATGTGGCTTATTAATGTTGTTTGGTCTATTCCTACTATTCTCTTGGTTATTGCCATAACATTTGCACTTGGAAAGGGGTTCTGGCAGGTCTTTGTGGCTGTTGGTTTAACTATGTGGGTTGATGTTGCTAGGGTTGTGAGGGGTCAAATATTATCTTTAAAGGAAAAGGAATTTGTTGAGGCTGGAAGAGCCTTAGGTTTTAAAAATTCAAGGATAATTATTAAGCATATTTTGCCAAATGTTGTTGGGGCTGCAACAGTTATTACGGCTTCAAATTTTGCAACAGCAATTCTTCAAGAGGCTGGTCTAAGCTTTTTGGGTATTGGTGTTCAACCTCCTATGCCTTCTTGGGGAACTATGATTAAGGAAAACTATGGGTATATTATTCTTGACTCACCCTATATGGCAATAATTCCTGGGCTTGCAATTATGCTTTTGGTTTTAGCTTTCATTATGCTCGGAAGTGGTTTAAGGCAGGCTATGGATGTTAAGGAATAATCCTTTTTTATCGGTTGGTATTGCCCAATTTCAAAAGAAACATTAGTTGGTTGTAGATTATCACCATTCCTCTTTCATCTTCTGCTGGTAAATAGGTTTTAGCAAAGTCGGAGTAATAGGTTTCGTCATCTCCAAGTTTCCCCTTTTCATTTATGCAATCTATTCCATCAATACAATTTATAAAAACTCTGTATCCTCTTTGAGAAACATCTTTGCTTACGGTTACTTTTGTAAGGTCTATTGTGATTAAAGTTTCTGAATTTGAGTTAGCGTTTGTCCAAATATATGTTAAATAACCATTTGAATTAACTGAAAACTCTTTATAGATATCTCCCTTAATTTCGGTTTCAATTATCTTGCAACTTTCTTCTGGAGATTGGGCGTAAAGGTTGGTATTTAAGGCAAATACGAGGCTTAATGATATTAATAATAATACTTTTTTCATAATCAATTTTACTTTCTTTGGGCTGATTAAATAATAGAATTCTACTTTGCAAATGTAATATATTTTTTCTTTCCACTTACTTTTTTAGTTTTTTAGTTGTTATTAGTTTTAGGATAATACATTTAGTTTTTTTGCTGATAATAGAAATATATGTATATTTGTAAGTTAAATATGAGTTGAAAATGGAAACTATTCTATTTCAATTATATGATAACCTTAGCATTAGAATAAAATATTGATTATATACACAACAATAATAACATCATGAAAAGAGTAAGTTTACTTTGTTTAAGCTTGTTAATGTTTGGCTTAGCCTCATTGGCACAACCAACTGCAATTACTTTTAACGATTTTGAGGCTGGGATTCCAACAGGATGGACGGCTTCTTCAACAACAAATATTCAAGCAATTACCAACGTTGTTAGTAGGGGCGCAAAGAGTATTAGAATGAGAAATCACACAACTGCAACTGTTACTTTAACATCGCCAGTTTACACTCGAAATGCTTTTTGCAATGTTAGAATGGAATTTGACCATATCCCAATTCTTAGAAACGCAGATGGTGCTGGGCAGGTTCAAGTTTCAATCGATAACGGTGCTACTTGGAGACCACTTACTGCAACCTCAGGTTCAACACCAACTTATGACAACACTTACGGAGGTGGTATTGTAGGTAGTGTTAACTGGAATGGTAACTTTGTTAGAACAAGTTATTGGCCAGGATCTAATACTAATATTCCAGAAACAGACTTAAATAGCTCTTATTGGAAGCATGAAATTTTTTATCTAAATAGTCTATTGGGAGAATCAACCACTTTTCAAGTTCGGTTTATGCTTCCTGCAACAACTGAAGCAAACACATTTGCTGGATGGTATGTTGACGATTTTAGATTATATCAATCATCTACCGCTGGTTTCACTGTTCGTGTTCCTCAACTAAATGCTTTGGTTACAGCTCCTAATATGCTTAACTACCCAAACTCATCTGATGTTAAAGTTGAACTTAGTGTTGGTTTCCTACAATCTGCTCCTCCTGCTGTGGCTGATTCTATCTATGTTGAATATATGTTAGGTTCATCAACTACCGTTGGCAGAAGCTCCTTGATATTAAACACAAGCTCCAATACTTATATTGGCTTTATTCCTTTTTCAGGCTATGACACCATAACAAAATGGAGAATTGTTTTAAATGATGCAAAATATAATAGATTAACTTATCCTTTTACCTATGATAGATGGAATGAATTTAAGAGTGTAAGGGAATATATAGGCTTCGAGCCATTCCAAACCACTGGTTTGTCCAGTCAGGAAATTATGATGAAAACTAATTCTCTCAAAAATTTATTTCAATTTAGGTATAGAGGCACTGAACTTAGAGCAAAAGGAATGCGAGCAGGAAAAATGGAGGGCTTTAGCTATAATTTAATGCAAGTCGCTTCAGGTTTTACAATGAGTGGGTTTAGTGTTTACATGGCCAATATTGCTCCTGATGTAATATTATCCCCTTCTATTGGCTATTCTGGACAAATGCAACAAGTTTACGGTCCAAATAACTTAGTCGTTCCTCCTATTGGATGGCAATTTCTTCAATTTAATGGAAATTTTATTTGGGATGGATTTAGTGATATTATAATAAAAGTTTGTTGGGATAATGGTATTGGTGGAGCTATTGGAGGTACAACAAAAATCGAAAGTGTTGTTGCCCCTGGTGCAAGTGGAACCGTTCCTTCTGCTCAGACAGGACAAATGTATCAGAACGCAGGCTCTGAATCAGCGTGTACGTCACCATATAACGCCTCAGATGGTCAAATCGGATATAGACCTAATTTTAAATTTAAATTTGTTAAGGCAGACAAGCTTGCCTATGATGCTGGCATTGATAGCTCACTTCAATCCCCATCAAATCCTGTTGTAACGGCAAACAGTCCTTCAAATTTTAAAGTAAAAATAAATAACTACGGTTCACAACCTCTTACTAGTGCTATTGTAAAATATAAAATAGACAACGTTCCAACCACAACAACAGCAGGGACGTGGACAGGTACTATTCCTGGAAATGCAGTAGTGGGACAATATAATTCTGCTGCTTATCAATTTCCTTCCAGCATTAACTTTACCCCCGGATATAGGAAGATTAAGGTATGGACAGATTCTATTATAGGTCGTATTGATTGGGAGCCTGAAAATGATACAGCTTATTTTGAATTGGTTGCTTGTAATGGACCTTTAAACGGAATATATGCTATTGGTAATGTTAGTGGAGTTGCTGCAGACAGAACATTTGCAAACTTTAAGGAAGCCTTCAAGATGCTACAAGGTTGTGGCGTTTCTGGACCTGTTACTTTTAAAGTGTTTAATCTTCTTCCAAACCAATTCTATACTGACTCGCTATCATTCCCAACAAATATTACTGGAGCATCGGTGGCAAACTATATTAAATTTACTAGTGCAATAAGTAACCAGATGGTCTTCCTAAAACCATTAAAAATTGCAAATTATAATATAAACCTCTCAGGTGCGAAATTCTATAAGTTTGAAAACTTTGGGTTTTACTCAGCTGATAGTTGTATAGTAAGGGATACTTGTGGGCCTGCAAACATTATTCAATTATCAAACACATCTTCTAATATTGAATTTAAGAAATGTTCATTTGTAACAAATCCAAATAGAGTAAGACCTACTTATCATATTAATATTGGGGGTGCAAATACTATTACGATTGATAGTTGTATTTTTGATGGAGATGCAGATGCGCAAATTAACATTAAGGGATCCTCTCCAACCAATTTGAGTAATGGAGTTACGATAACAAACTCATCTTTTATCAACAACCTAAACAAAGCAATTCATGTTGAATATTCTCAAAACACAACTATTAGTAAGAATAAGTTTATTAATAACAGAACTATAGTAGCTTCATCAACTAATAATATATTAGTTCAATCCTCAAAGCTATTCAACATTACTAAAAACCTATTTAATCTTACTAATGTAAGTGCAATTGCAATTAGTGACGCATTGACTTCTGCGGTTCCTTCGATTGTTGCCAATAATAAGATTAGTGTATATAATGCAAACTCTGGTGGTTCTGCAACAGCTAATGTATATGGAATAAACCTTATTTCAGGGAACAATGTTTTATTGGCTTATAATAATGTATATGCAAAAGATAATGGGACTGAACTTGTAGCTTATGCTCTTAGCGTTGGAACAAGCAATAACAATCAAATTCTTTCTAACATTAGGGTTAAAAACAATATTCTGATTAGTGATGGTTATGGATACGCAGTTTATGCAAGATCAAACACCCTAACCGCATTTGAATTTAGTAATAACATATATTATAAATTTAGCACATTAGCTACGACTCCAAGTTTAGTTTTATGGAAGTATAATTCAACTAACTGTACATCGCTTCCTAACTGGCAAACAGCTATTGGTGGTGATAATTTTAGTTTTGTTTATAATCCATTGTTTACAGATTGGAATGTTCTTAACACATCCAACTCTTTCCTTTGCTATAAGGGAGAGAATTTGCCATCGGAAGTTGTTGATGACTACAATTCAATCTCTCGTCCAGATATTCCTTGTATTGGAGCGGATCAGTTTGCACCACCTCCAAGCAATGTCTTTGTTCAAACAGGAAGTATTGAAGGCGGAGTTCAAACTGTTGGCATAGATGGAAATCTAAATATTTCAGCTTGTGGTTTAGGTAGCCAGTCTATCACAATCACATACACTAATATTAGCTCAAACCCTATTCCTGCAAACACCTTACAATTTTGGTATAAGATTGACAATATAGCTGTTCCTGCAGCTCAAAAGGATACTGTTCGCATTATTGTTCAACCAAACACTGTTTACACTCACACTTTTAGAACTCCTTATAATTTTGGAGTAACTGTTGCAGATAGACAATTTAAAGTTACAGCTTTTGCAGTTTTGGCGGCAGATATTATTCGTAATAATGACACAGTTGTTTTCAATGTACTTTCACGCAAGCAACTTACTGCACTTCCAACTCAAAACTCAACAATAAATTACGGAGACTCTATTAATTTATCAGTAGTTTCAAATGATTCAATTTATTGGTTCTTAAGAAATACTGATTTCAACCCTGTTCTAAAATCTCATAGCTATCAAACATCTCGTTTGTTTAACGATACAACTTTCTATTTCTCAAGAAAATCTGAAATTCCTTCACTAAAAATATCTGAAGTACAACTTTCAAGACTTGCAACAGCAGTAGGCCTTACTCCTAACCTACCTACTTATGTTAATGCTAGTAATTTAATCGAAATTTCAAATTATGGAAATGGAGCAATTAATCTTAAAGGAATTCAATTTGCATATACAGTAGGTACAAAAGCAAACACAGATACACTTAATACTGCTTATACAAAAACAATAATATTTGGAGACCATATACTTCCTGCAAACAAAGCAATCGTACTTCAACTCTCAAATGGGAACTCTATAGACTCAACTTTTTATTTAAATATTGGCACAGGATCTTTCAATGCATTCTCAAAAATGGGAATCATACTTAAAGATACTGCAACTAATACTATTATTGATGCACTTACTATTAATGACGCATGTTTCAACTCAAGCTTCCATAATGTTCCAGCCTCTGTTTGGAAAGGCAAAGGAATAGCGACTTCAAATGGGATTGCTGGTTTGATTAGAAAGAATTATATTGCAACTGACTCTAACGGTTGGGAATCTTCCTCAGCAACTAGATTAATGACAATTGGAGTTATAGATTCAACCCAAATCGTAAGTTTTGATAATGGTTGTTTTGGATTTATGACGCCTTATAATGTTCACGTAAGTGGCGTTCCGAGTGTTGACCCTGGCATCGCTGGAATAAAAATAGTAGGAGTTAATAAAACAGAGATTTGTACATTAACAGATGAGCAAATTGAAGTAAAAATAACAAATACTGGTGTTCAACCTTGCTCATCAACCCCGATAGCATTAAACATATATAAAAACAATGTTTTAACAAGTACCTACTACGATACCTGCACAACTACGGTTATGCCAAATGACACAGTAAATTATATATTATCAAACACAATTAACCTTTCTGCTAACAGTTCAGATATAAACTATAGACTTGTTGCTTTTTCAAATCTCAACTTCGATGTTATTCATTTAAATGACACATCAAGAATGCAATTTACATCGCTAAAAACCCCATACTCTCCTACTGCACAAGGTGTTTCAATTCCTTATGCTAACACAGCGACTTTAAATGCAAGCGGAATAGGGAATGACATACTAATATGGTATAATTCAATGTATTCTTTAAACGAATTAGATAGAACATCATACACAACTCCAATCTTATATGAAACTGACACTTTCTATGTTGGGGCAATGATAATGGAATACGACACAATTCAATTAGGAAATGCAACAACCTTTAGCACCAATAATCCTGCTCCTCTGAATGCTTCAATGAAATACTCTAAAGAACAATACTTGTTTAAAGCATCAGAATTATTGAGCTTAGGACTTAGTGAAGGAAATATCAATAGCATTATGTTTGACATTTCAAGTATTTCAGCAATAACAACTCTATCTAGCTACAGAATCAAGATTGGAACTACTAACCAAGAATCACTATCAACTTGGATTTATGATCTTACCCCTGTCTTTAGTGATAGTCTAACCTTTGCAACTACAAATTTAGGCTGGAAAGACTTCCGATTCTCACATCCATTCTACTATGATGGGACATCAAATCTTGTAATTGAAATATGCTTAGAAAGAGATCCTATTCATGGAACTCAAGCAAGAAACATTAAAACCCGATATACAGCAACACCTTTCAATTCTACACTTTCTTATACTAGCAACTCAACCATTGCTTGTGCATGGACAGGTGCTGCAGTTGCAATTAACAGAACAATGAGACCAAATGTGAAATTTGATATTGATAAATTTGGTTGTTCAAGTGTAAGAACTGCTGTTGAGGTTACGGTTGCTCCACCTCCAGGATGCGAATCAGGATTACTTAGATTTGAAAACCCATCCTCTACAACCGTTATGTCAGGCATACAAACTCCTATTCAAGTTGAATTGAAAAACTTTGGATTAGACCCTCTAACATCTGTCCCTATTGATTGGGCTGTTAATGGTGTTGCTCAACCACAATATATTTGGACTGGAAACCTTGCATCAAGAACAACAACAATTGCAACAATAGGTAGTTATAATTTCATCTCTGGAATAAACACAATTGATGCATGGACTTCACTTGGCTGCGATTCCATTAGTTCTAACGACTCAATTTCAATTGAATTTTCTGCATGTATAGGAAACAACACAAGCACAACTTATTATAGCATTGGTGGACAAGGGGCAGACTTCCCAACAATCAACTCTGCAGTAAGTGCTTTGATTAATTCAGGTATTTGTGGAAACGTTGTCTATGACATTAACCCTAAGGGTAGTTTCTATAATGAACAAGTTTCAATTCCTCTGATAGCAGGAACAGAAAATGGGAATACAATAACATTTAGGGGAAACTCAGCAGATAGTAACCTAATAGTACTTACATATAATGCAGGAAGCAATGCTGACAAATACGCATTGAAATTAGATGGTGCTGTAAATATTATATTTGAGAACTTTATTATTCAAAATTACGATAGCACATATTCAACAGTTGTTGAAATCAGCAATTACTCTTCAAATATTGAATTTGAAAATATGACTATCAAATCTAAACCTTACCCTGCTGCATCACTAGCATTTGAATCAGCTAAGTTGGTAAGTATTCTTGGAACAAATGATTTAATAAAATTCAATAACGTAACCTTCTCTGGAGGAGCAACAAGCATATATTCTAACCCAGGAAGTGATTCTAATTCAAGCAATATAAGAATTACAAACTCATTCTTTAATAATTTTGCTTATGATGGAATGTATCTAACTGGTATAAACAACCTTTACATAAAGAATAACAAATTCAGACAATATACCAATACGAACAATTCAAACGCAATAGCAATTAGAAGCATCTATGGCAGTATTGAAATAATGAAGAATGATATCTATATTGAAGGAGGAACAAAACCAAGAACGGGTATGTTCTTAAGAAGAATATTCACATCAGTCCTTGATCCTATACAAATAGTTAACAACTCAATTTCTATAAGTGGACCTTATACTAGCGTTGGTATAAATTCAATAGGAATGGATTTAGACTCTATTTACTATGGAAAAATCTACTATAATACAATAAAAGTTAGAGCAAGTAATAATAGTGCTTTATCTAAATCACTATCTGTTGGAACGTTTTGTTCTGACCTAAAGGTTATAAATAACAACTTAGATAATTCAGGAAAGGGATACGCATATTATGTTAACGCTCCTGCAACACAAATCACAGCTTCAAATAATAATAACTACTACACAAATGGATTAACCCCTATTTTCTGGTCAGGTCCAAAACAGACCTTAGCTCTTCTTCAAACTGCAAACTCTCAAGATGCACTTTCACAGATTGTTGCTAATCCATTTATTAGTGATTCACTTCTTGGACTAAATTATCCATCCGATATCGTTAGAAAGGCAGAACCATTAGATGACTACACAGATGATATAATTGGTCGTAATAGGCCAATATCTCCACGACCAACAATAGGAGCTTACGAATATAGATTCTCTAGCATAGATGCTGGTCCAGTTAAAATAATTACTCCAGACAGAACAATTAAATATATTGAAAACGAGCCTTTGAATGTTGAGGTTACGGTTAAGAATTTCGGTCTATATGGAATTGATACAATTATGCTAACTGCAGTATTAAAATATAATGCTGACACAGCTCATATTATTCAAACTGTTAGCCAAACCTTTGTTTATCCTCTTGGATCCTTAGAGTCAACTAATTTAATTATCACAAATCCAATATACCCTCCTTTACATTTTAAAAACGTAAACGACTCTCTTCATCTTTCTGTTTTTACACAACTAACTGGAGATACTATTCAGAAAAACGATACCACAAAAGTTAACTTCCTAACAATTCCTGCTTTTAATGTTCAAGTTGTTAACACCGTTGCAATAACTGAAAGATGTCAACTATTCCAAACCCCAGTTAAGATGACAGTTAAGAGTATTGGTGAAAGCACAATAACTAATAATGACTCAATTTGGCTAAACTACGAGGTTACAGGAAGACCAGATATTAAAGCAAAAGAACTATTACGATTCCCATTAG
>JAGNRX010000096.1 GCA_017988355.1 Bacteroidales bacterium
CTTTATGGGCTATGAAGAGAAGGTTATACCAATAAAGGTTGTGGCTAATGAGATAACTACCCTTAAAATAGAATTAGAGCCAAGCTCAAGACTACTTAATGCAGTTGAAATTAGGGCAGATAGATTAGCAGCTAAGACCGAAAGTCAAGTTTCAATTGAAAAAATCACCGCAAAAGATATAACCCAAATGCCTTCCATTGGTGGAACATCCGATTTGGCACAGTATATGCAAGTTCTTCCTGGAGTAATTTTCACTGGTGACCAAGGTGGACAGCTCTACATAAGGGGAGGTTCTGCAATTCAAAATAAAGTTCTTTTAGATGGTATGGTAATTTATAACCCCTTCCATTCAATAGGTTTGTTTTCAGTTTTTGAAACCGATGTAATTAAAAATGCAGATATATTTACAGGTGGATTTGGAGCAAAATACGGAGGAGTTCTTTCATCTGTTATGGATATTTCAACAAGAGACGGAAACAAAAAACAGACAAAAGGGAAGATAGGAGCAAGTACTTTTGGTGCAAACCTCTTACTTGAGGGTCCAATTATCAAACAAGATACCTCATCAGGACTTTCCTTAACCTATCTCTTGACAGCCAAAAACTCATATCTATCTTATAGCTCAAAAAAACTATACTCCTATATTGACGGAACGCTTCCCTACGATTTCTTCGACCTATACGGAAAACTAACCCTAAGTGGGGAGAATGGATCTAAGATAAGTGCTTTTGGTTTTAACTATACAGACAAAGTTTCAAACTATAAGTCAATTGCTAATTTCGATTGGGTAAATAGAGGATTGGGTGCAAACTTCTTACTTCTTCCAGGCAACACTTCGGCTTTGGTGGAAGGGATATTTGCATATTCAGACTATACAGTCAGTATGAAAGAAACCACAACCAAAGATGAGAAAATCAGTAATATTGGAGGATTTAACGTAGGTCTTTCGGCAACCAATTTCTTTGTAGATAATAAATTGATATATGGAATTGAGATGATAGGTAGCACAACTAGCACAAATATAACAAAATATAAGAATGACAAACCCTCAAGAACCGAAAACACCAATTATTCAACCGAATTAGGGGTTTATGGTCTTTTCAAAGGGGTTTTGGGTAAGTTTCTCTATGAACCAAGTTTTAGATTGAGCTATTACGCCTCAATGAGTAAAGCATCACCAGAGCCAAGACTTGCATTAAAATATAATATAACAGATTGGTTTCGCCTAAAAGCAGCCGCAGGATTATATTCCCAAATCTTTATTGACACCAAACCCGATGTTGATATAGTAAATCTATTCACTGGCTACGAAACAATATCGCCAGAGAGCATGAATATTGTAAGAACATATAAGGGTCAAGAAATATCATCCTACTTGCAAAGCTCAAAGCATTTCATATTTGGAGCAGAATTTGATCTATCAAGATTTATAACCCTAAACATCGAGGGGTACTACAAAACCATGGACGGATTAATTTCTTTAAATCGCAATAAATACTTCAACGATGATGAAGATCATGCAGATAAGCCAGAATATTTGAAGAAAGAATATGCGATTGAAAATGGAAAAGCTTATGGAATGGACATTAGCTTGAAATATGATGATGATAGATTATATGTTTGGACAGTTTATTCACTTGGGAAAGTAGTTAGAGAGGACGAAAAAGTTCAGTATGCACCACATTACGACAGAAGACATAATGTTAATGTATTAATATCATATCAAGTCGGCTTATCACGCTCTTGGGAACTAAGCCTAAGGTGGAACTATGGAAGTGGATTTGCCTACACCCCAAACAAAGGCGGACAAGAGATGTTAGATTTTCAAACAGGCATAGACTACGACTATATTTATGCAAACGGAACCCTCCAAATGCTACTTGGAGAGTATAATTCTAAAAGACTACCAGAATATCATAGGTTAGACTTTTCAGTTAAAAAGAGATTTGACGTCTTTAAATCCTCAATCCTTGAACTAAATTTAAGTGTAACAAACGTATATAATAGAAATAACCTATTTTATCAAAACAGAACAACAGGCGAAAGAGTGGATCAGTTGCCAATAATGCCAAGCTTTGGATTAAGCCTAAGTTTCTAAGAAATTAAAACAAAGAAAGAGATAATTAATACGCAGAGTTAAGAAATTAATACGCCGTAATAAATTATTAATACGCCGTAATAATTTTCTGAAACAGCGTAATAAAAAATTAATACGCAGAGTTATTTATCAACCTATTAAAACAACGAATTATGAAACACTTATTATTAATCTTAATGGTTCTAAGCCTTACAATTGTTAGTTGTAGCACAAAGGAAGAGAAAGCAAAAGAGCTTGTTCAAAAAGAATGGGAAGGACGGGATGTGGAATTGTTTTTAAACGAGCCTTACAAGATGTTTAACGAGAAAAAAGATAAAACAGACAATTCTCTTATTGGATATGAGTTATTATATAGGATGAAATTTAACTCAAAGACAGACACTATTTATTATAAAGCTGTTTTGGATAAAGAATTGACAAAAATCACTAGCAATTCTAGTTCTATTTTAGATTCAGAAAAGCAATTATTGGAAGAATCGGTTCAAAAAGGTGCAGAAGTAGATAGTTTGATTGATGTCTTTAATGTGCTTTAAGTTTTAGGCTTATAACTCCATTTTAGTGATTTATTATTCTTGTCAAGCTATGCTATTTCAGAAATTTGATAGGATAGGACTTCTTTATATTCTAAATAAATGTCTTCAAGGATAATCATGTTTTTGACAAAGAAAGCATAAATTTTCTCATGGTCTTCTTTCCTATACATATTAACCCCTCTAAGTTCAAAATACACAGCACTTATTAGAGAGTTTTCAATCCCATCAAAGTTTTCTGACCACTCTAAACCCTCACCAGCTTCATTATCCCAAAGCTTTCTAAAGGCATAGAAATAACTATAAATCTCTTGTCTTTTTTCTTCACTCTTATTATCAATCTGAAAAAGGACTAAAGCCTTCTGGTGGTCTGCATAAAATTTCAGCTGTGTGGATTTAATGCTTATTTTAGACATTAGCCACCTTCTCTTAATCTTTTTATTATAGCAATAAGTCTTAAAACCAGCCCAAAACTTAGTATTAATATCTCGTTTTTCTTCCTTATCAAACATTTATAAGGTATATTATTATAGGTTTAATATCTGAGTGGAATGTTCCTTTGTCTTAACCTCTTTTGGAGATATGATTTTTTCAACAACTCCCTTTTCATCAATAATAAATGTTGTTCTAAAAGTTCCCATATATGATTTCCCATACATTTTCTTTTCTCCCCAAACTCCAAATTGCTCAACTAAGGTTTTGTCAGTATCAGCAATCAATGTAAAAGGCAAATCGTGTTTTGTTTTAAACTTAGTATGTGAAGCCATTGAATCAATACTAACCCCAATAACCTCATAACCTGCATTACGCAAATCACTATAACCATCTCTCAAACTGCAAGCCTGAGCAGTGCAACCACTAGTATTATCTTTAGGATAGAAATAAAGAGCAATCTTCTTTCCCTTGTAATCAGATACCTTAATCTCATCCCCATTTTCATTTACTCCCAAAACCTCAGGAGCTTTATCACCAATATTTATCATAACTTTAGATTATTAATATTATACTTCTTCTTTAAACGTAGAAAATAGAAATAAGTTTTATTGGAAAGAAAAATCTTAATCTTACAAGGAGAAGCAATTATGCACTATCACAGTGCAATTCCAGTCAATAAACGCACCATGATAGTGCAATCTGACTTGGAGATAAGTTTGATACGAATGTATATATAAGAATAATTATATAAATAATTACATTAATATTTCCATACTTTAAAATAATGTTTTATGTTTGCACCTTATTAAAAACATTGTAGTCATTATTTATAATATACTTATTCAATAATTGATTATTAACGCTTGCGTGCAGAATACAAATTAAACATCCAACACATGAAAAAACTATTATTAATTATTACTTTATTTATTGGCTTTTCTCTTAGTGGTTTTTCACAACACTATAGTGAAGGCAGTTGGTATCTTGGACCAGAACTCTCTGGAGGGTTTCATATGAAAAGTCTAAATATTGAGGATGATGATATTGAAAAGATGAGCCTTTTCTGGAATGCAGGGGCTTATGTAGGTTATTCTTTTACCGACTTAATAGGTTTTCAAGTAGATATAGCATATAATGGAATGTATGTTTCAGAAAAATCTAAAAATATTATTATTCCTGCAATGGTAACTTTGCAATTCGCATCTCACCAACATTTAGGAATCGGATTAATGTATAGATATTGTATTGAAAGTCCTAAGTCGCTTGATGTAGCTTTTGTTCCGTATGATTATAAAGCTCTAAATAATACAAACCTATCAGTAATTCTTGAATTTTCGACCTTGACAAATAAGATTTTTTCAATGGGACGCTATACCATCGTTACCGATGAGCTTACAAAGCAAAGAGCTTTTATTAGAGGAGGTTATTCACTAACTAAAGGGAGTTTTACACTTGTACCAAGAGAAGATATTTGGAATGATACTCCAACAAGTGAGATTAAGTTCAGT
The DNA here is from genome assembly GCA_017988355.1 of Bacteroidales bacterium. Taxonomy (GTDB): domain Bacteria; phylum Bacteroidota; class Bacteroidia; order Bacteroidales; family P3; genus UBA10566. Next base: position 4,572 of record JAGNRX010000096.1, read on the forward strand.
TCTTTTTTCTTTGAAGTTGGTTTAAGATATGATTTCATAAGCCTTTTTTCAAAAGACTCCAACAAGAAATCAAAAAAGACTTCTCGCAAAACATCAAGTAAATCAAGAAGGCGATAGGATAGCAAATGATATAACTATTCTATTTAGATCTTATTTCTTTGTCACTTTAAGAGTAAAGCGGTTGAAGGATCCAATATCTAGAGCTGGTAAATTCAAAGAAACGGAAATATTAGATGATGACGACCAGGTGCTTTGGCAATCATAAACGACTGTGACGGTTACTCCATTACTTGGAATTATAAAAAGACGCTTAGTGCTAACAAAAGATGCATTCTTAGCAACACTTTGAGTGCCTGAAAAATAAGGGATAGACATCATGCTGATGGGATTAGAAGGAGCCCATGATCCATTCCCTGAGTTAAATGTATATATTCCTTTTTTATTTATATTTGATACTGTAATTGATTTTACTGTAATCGTAACAGCAGCAGGAAAAAGAAATCCCCACAAATAATCATCGGGAACATTATTAGTTATAGTGAAATCCATTCTAGATAGAGCATGAATAAAACTTAAGTTAGCATATACCGGATTATTATTATTATTCTGATTTATTGTTTTAGCAACAATTAAGTCTTT
>JAGNRX010000097.1 GCA_017988355.1 Bacteroidales bacterium
TCAACCCCTTGCTTGATTGTTTGACTTATTGTTTGAAAAGAAATAGGGGAGGGTTCATTGCTTAGGTTGGCAGAGGTGCTAATGATTGGCTTTCCAAATTCTTTTAGTAGGCTTTGGCAATACTTATGGTTGGGTATTCTTATCCCTATTGAATCGTCTTGAGAAAGGAGATTAATGGGAAGGTTCTTTGATTTGGGATAGATTATGGTTATGGGAGTATTATGTTTGTCCATTAAATTTAATGCCTCTTGTGGAATTTCTTCAACATAGTCTCTTAGCATATCAAGGTCGGAAACTAATAGTAGGAGGTTCTTTGAGTTATCCCTTCCTTTGAGTTCTATAATGCGTTTAATAGCTAAGGGTTGAGTTGCATCGCAGCCCAACCCCCAGATAGTGTCGGTAGGATAAAGAATTATCCCTCCTTTATTCAAGATTTCTATCTCTTGCATATATTAATATTAATCAATAGAAATTACTAGGACATTAAGAAGTTAATATCATCTGTAAGAGAAAACTCTTTAGGTTCCATTGTGCCACGGAAAACCTTCATCTTATTATCTCTTCCAATAAGGCTTAGCTTTCCATTTTCTAGATTAAGTGCTGTTGCTTCTCTAATTCCTGCAACCCACATCTTAGGTTCAACCTTTAGGAACTCTCCCAAACGCTCATCTCTTGTTTCTCCACCATGCTTAGGGTCGAAGAAATCGGTATAGTGAGGGTTGATTTGGAAAGGGACTAAGTTCATGCAAACGAAGCTTTCTGGCTCAATAATTGGCATATCGTTAGTTGTCTTAAGTGTTGGTCCTGCAATGTTTGAGCCAGCACTCCAACCCATATAAGGCATTCCAAGGTTTGACCTTTCAGAAATTTCTGTCATTATCTTATTGCGATATAGCTCATAAACTAAGTGGAAGGTGTTTCCTCCTCCAACTGCAACACATTTTGCATCTCTAACTGCTTTAACTGCATCTTTTTCTTTATGAATGCTATATAGGTTAAGTCCTAGTGTTGAAAAAACTGCCTTTACCTTTTCTTCATAAATATCATATCCCATAGATACTCCTGCATAAGGAATAAAAAGTACGTCTTTAACTCCGTGCTTATTGCAAAAGTCCTTAATCATATCCTTACACCATCCAAGATAGTCTTCACCTCGATTTGTTGAGTTACTTATCAATAAAAGTTTTCTGTTCATTGTTCTGATTGTTTAAAAGTTATTATAATATATAATTTCTTAAGATTACATTGTAGCAATTACTTTAACGAAGATGCCCATAAAGACAAAATATAACGCCATTATACAAAGTCCAATGATTGTTTCTTCCATGGTTTTTGGTTATTTAAATTGTTTCTTAGGCAAAGATATATAATATTTTTGTAATTTCGCAACTCAAATTAATATAAAACAAATTAAATGCAATTTCTTAATCCATATTTCCTTTTCGGTTTATTTGCAATAGCTATACCCATCATCATTCACTTGTTTAATTTTAGAAGGTTTAAGAAAGTCTATTTCACTAATGTTAGTTTTCTGAAAGAAATTGAGATTAGCACTAAGAAGCAGAAAAAGGTTAGAAATAGGATACTACTCTTGGTTAGAATACTTGCTATTGTTTTCTTAGTCCTCTTCTTTGCTCAGCCTTACTTTCCCAATTCTGAAAAGAAACTTGTTGAGAAAGGATTAAATGCTGTTGTGATTTGTTTGGATAATAGCTTTTCTATGCAAAACCAGGGTAGGCAGGGGCGTCTTTTAGACGAGGCTAAGGTTAAGGCTAAACAGATAATCGATGAGTATAATAATAACGATGAGTTCCTTCTTCTTACTATGGATATGGAGGGAAAACACCAGCAATTTGTTAGCAAAGAAAAGTTTATTGAGCTAATGGATGAGGTTGAAATATCGCCAAAGTCAGAACCTAACTCAAAGCTTCTTAGCCGTTCTTTTGATTTGCTAAACACTAAGCAAGGGTTTAATAAGCGTTGTTTTATGGTTTCTGACTTCCAAACAACAGCTTTCGATTCTGAGAAATTTCCTAAGGACACAACAATTAAATCTCTGCTTGTTCCTTTGCAAGCTAATAATATTAATAATATATATGTAGATTCAATATCTTTTGTTGACCCTATATTTCAGGTAGGTGAGAATGTTAAAATAGATATTAGGCTAGTAAATAAATCAGACAAGAGGGCAGAGGCTGCGTCGGTTAAACTCTTTTTAGATGATAAACAGATAGCAGTTTCAAGTATAGATTTGGAGAAGAACCAAACCAAGAACTTAGAACTAAACTTCAATCTCCAAAAGCACGGCATTCAACATGGAAGAATTAGCATTATCGACAACCCAATAACATTTGATGATGATTTCTTCTTCACTCTCCAAACCAATCCAACAATTGAAGTCCTTTCAATCAATTCAAACAATCCAAATCCTTATATCAATCAGCTTTTCTCCAATAATAAAGAAATAACTCTTAGGAATATGAGTGAGAAATCAATTGACTTTAATGAGTTTTCCAATTTCTCACTAATTATTCTAAATGCAATAACTGAGTTTTCAAGTGGACTAGCTTCAGAACTTATGCGTTATAGAGAAAATGGAGGTTCTGTCCTAATTATTCCTTCACTAACGATGGACTTGCAGTCTTTCCAATCCTCAATGCAGCTGCTTTCTCTCCCATACTATACAGAACTTGTTCAAAAAGAAAATAAGGTATCAATAATTGACCAAGATAATAAACTATTCCGAGGGGTTTTTAGTTCAGAGGTTGATAATATGGAAATGCCAAAGGTTAAGAAATACTTTAGGTTGTCCTCTTCCACCAAGACATCAAGGGAGTCAATAATGAAGTTACAAAGCCAAGAGGACTTTCTCTTAGTTAGTCAGAAGGACGCATCGAGGGTTTATATATTTTCAAGCAACCTAAGTGATGATTTTACAGACTTCATTAAGCAAGCATTGTTTGTTCCTACCATTTGGAATATGGCATTATTTAATCAAGTAGTTCCAAAGCCTTATTATTTTATTGCAGACAAAAAGCCAATAGATATTTCAATGCTTAGGGATATTTCTAAAATACTTGTTCCAGAGATAGTCTCAATAGATAATAATATTTCGTTTATTCCACAGTTCCTTAAAGAGAACCAAAAGCAAAGTATAGTGCTGCATAATCAAGCCAATAAGTCAGGAAACTATAATATTGTTGAGAAAGGCAAGGTTTACGGAGGATTATCTCTAAACTATGAAAGAGGAGAGTCAGACCTTAGTTTTCTTAGTTCAAAGGATATAAACTCTAAGCTCAAAAAAAGCTTGCTTAATGACTATAATGTCTTAGAAACAAAACAGCAATTAGTCTCTACTTATTTTAAAAAGTCACAAAACAGTTTTCCAGTATCAATAATTTTACTAATTTTGCTTTTTATTTGCTTATCAGTAGAAACTTTTATATTGTTTAGAAATAGATAGTTGATATGAATACATGTTTTTCAAAGGAGTTTTTTGAGTTATTAAGAGATCTTAGATTGAATAATAACGGCAATTGGTATCAGGAAAACAAGGATAGAGTCAATTGTGCAAGAAAGGAAATGGAAGATTTTGCAAACTTATTAATTCCTGGAGTTAAAGCGTTTGATACTCATATTGGAGTCTATGACGCTAAACAAACTATGTATAAGCAACACCGTGATATTAGATTTTCAAAGGATAAAACCCCTCTCAAAACCTTTATTTCCTCAGTAGTATATTATGGTAACGACAAAAAGGTCAATATACCATGCTACTATATGCATATAGAGGAAGGACACTGTCTGATTGCAGGAGGAATACATCACCCTGAAATGCAAGATTTAAAGAAGATAAGGGATGAGATATTTTATAATGTTCAGGAGTTTGAAACAATCATTCACAACAAAACATTTAAACAGTATTTCGACTCAATAAATGATGAAGAACCTCTTAAGAATGCTCCAAAAGGATATCCGAAAGACTGGGAACATATAGAATACTTAAAGAATAAGAACTTTACCCCAACACATTTCTGCTCAATAGAGAAGGCACAAGATAAAGATTTTATAAACTATGTACTTGAAGTCTATAAAGCACTTCTCCCTTTCAATAAGTTTATGTTTAGAGCAATGAATTAAAATTAAAAAACAATATTAAATTATAATTAAATGAAAAGGATTTTTTTAGTAATAACAGGACTAATCCTTCTGTCCAACCAAGCAAATGCACAAGACGCTGTTAGAGATAACGCAGTAAAAGCAATTAATGAAGCAGCCAATAGGGCATCAAAAATAGTTGAAGACACCGTAGCACAAGCAAAGCATTGGAAAATCAAAAACAACCTTACCTTCAACACCGAACAAAATATGTTTACTAACTGGGAAGCAGGAGGGGTCAGCTCTTTTGCATTCTCAACATTCTATAAGGGATTTTTCAACTACAGCAAAAAGAAAGTGAAGTGGGATAATACCGTAGAGCTTGGCTATGGAAAAATGAGGCAGGACAATAATGGAGAAGGGATTTTCGATAAAGGCAATATATTTAGAAAGAACGAAGATAAGATAGAGCTTAACTCAATCATAGGATACAAGGCATTCAGTCATTGGAACTACTCAGCACTTATAAACTTTAAGTCGCAATTCGATGAAGGATTTAAGAACGACACCATATTAGTTTCTGCATTCCTTTCACCAGCCTACCTAACAACCTCAGTGGGTTTGGAATATAAGCCAAGACCATACCTTTCAGTCCTTCTTTCACCCCTAACAGGCAGAACAACCATTGTTGCAGATAACCGCTTGGCTAAGAAAGGCAATTTTGGATTAGAACAAGATGGGCATTGTGACTTTGCTTTTGGTTCCTATATCAAGATATTCTTTGAAAAGGAAGTCTTTAAGAACGTCAACGTTTTATCTAAACTTGAATTCTTCAACGACTACGACAAAGCACCATTCCTAACAAACACCGATATCAACTTTGAAACCTACGTAACAATGAAGGTTAATAAATACCTATCTGCCTTTATCAATGTGCAAGTAATATATGATTACGATTTCAGTGCAAACCTACAATTTAAAGAAAGAATAGGACTATCAGTTCCACTCGACTTCTAATTGATTTATTCTTGTTTCTAATAAGTTTACACATAAAAAGAACGGTGTCTTAGTTATATAAGGCACCGTTCTTCTATAAT
>JAGNRX010000098.1 GCA_017988355.1 Bacteroidales bacterium
CGTACCGGAAGGTGTGGCTGGAATACCTCCTTTCTAGAGATAGAAAATAGAGACTTAGGTCTCAAAACACGAACTTTTGACACTTACTTAACTTTTGAGTTAAGTATTTCGCTACTTTTAATGGTTTCTCTTTTTTTATATAGTCTCGTAGCTCAGTTGGTTAGAGCACTACACTGATAATGTAGGGGTCGGCGGTTCAAGTCCGCCTGAGACTACGAAAGCCGTGAGGCTTTTTTGTTTTCATAATTGTGGATTAGCGGATATTCTTTACGAGTGTCCGCTTTCTTTTTTTATATGCCTATGTGTTTTCTTTTAATTTGATTTTCAGGGCTTAAGAATGTGCTCTGATGAAACAGCGTTTCAGTAAATTAGTTCTTTGATTCAGAAAATTCTTTCTTTGATTCAGTGAATTAGTTCTTTGATCTAATTTTTTCTTTCTTTGATTCAGTAAGGGAAATTAACTACCCCTCAAATGCTATGAATTTTTCTTTAAATTCTTCTGGGATTTTCGCAGATTGGTTCGTTTTGTTATCGAATCCAGATAATATTGTGGTGCATTTGGACTTCACTATTCCTGTTTCTTTATCAATTAATTGTTGATGTGTTTTCATACTTTTTTCTCCAAATGAAAATAATTTTGTTTCAACATATATATCATCTCCTTGAAGTATTGGTGAAATAAAATCTATTTCAATATGAACAATAACTACAACAATATCTGTCCAATCTATCTTCTTTCCCATCACTTTTTCAAAGTAATATATCCTCCCAACATCATAGTATTGAGAGTGGAAGCTGTTGTTCACGTGGCTGAGGGCATCGATATCACTAAATCTAATTTGGATAGGGATGCTATGTCTATAGGTTTGTTCTGTTGTCAATTTAACTTTGTATTTTATGCAAAAATACGATATTCCAATTTGTTTTTGTAATTTTGTCAAGATAATTTTTAATTTATGAGTTCAGTATTAGTAAAAGACGATATTTATTATATGCAGGAGGCATTAAAACAGGCTAATCTTGCTTTTGATATTGATGAGGTGCCGATAGGTGCAATTATAGTTTGTAGGGATAAGATTGTTGCTAGGGCTCATAATTTATCGATGCGTTTAAACGATTTCACTGCTCATGCGGAGATGCAGGCTTTCACTTCTGCAACAAATGCACTTGGAGGAAAATACTTAAATGATTGCACTCTATACGTTACGATGGAGCCTTGCGTTATGTGTGCAGGTGCTTGCTATTGGACACAGATAGGGAAGGTTGTTTTTGGAGCAAAAGATGATAAAAGAGGAGCCTCAACCACTGGTGTGAACTTATATCACCCAAAAACAATTGTTGAGTCAGGTGTTTTGGAGGATGAATGTTCTAATTTAGTTAAGGAGTTTTTTAAGAAAAAGAGATAGATACAAGTAGATAAGGTGGACATATGTATATTATAGACGAAGAATTAGAAAGAAAAGAAATATTAAAAAGGTATAAGTATCTTATTCAATTAATCTCTAAATCAGCCACAAGGGAAGAGAAAAGGCAGGTTAGAAGGGCTTTTACTGTTGCTCAAAAGGCTCACGGTGGAGTTAGGAGAAAGACAGGAGAGCCTTATATATATCATCCAATGGAAGTGGCAAGAATTGCAGCGGAGGATTTAGGTCTTGGACCTGTTGCTGTTGTTTGTGCTCTTTTGCATGATGTGGTTGAGGACACTGAATATACTCTTGAAGATATTAGAACAATTTTTGATGATAGGGTTGCTCAAATAATTGATGGGCTAACAAAGATTGAAGGTGTTTTCGACTATGCAACCAATTCCATTCAAGCAGAGAATTTTAAAAAGCTTCTAACAACAATGGGTGACGATGTTAGGGTTATTCTTTTGAAACTATGCGATAGGCTTCATAATATGAGGACTCTTGAGTCGATGCGTGAGGATAAACAATTAAAAATAGCTTCTGAAACCCAAATGTTATATGTTCCACTTGCTCATCGTTTGGGACTATATCAAATCAAAAGCGAATTAGAAGACTTAGCAACTCAATATATCAACCCTCAGGGCTACCAAGAAATTGTTGAAAAACTAAAAGACTCCGAAGAAGTTAGAAATAAATTTATAATAGAATTTGCAGAGCCTATTGAAAGAGAACTTGAAAATAAAGGCTTCAAATACACTTGTAGTGCAAGAGTTAAAACCATTACCTCTATTATCGGAAAGATAGAAAACAAGGGAGTCCTTTTCGATGAGATATATGATATATTTGCAATTAGAGTTGTCTTAGATGTTCCAGTTGAAGTTGAGAAAGAGGCTTGTTTTGCTGCCTATTCACTAATCAACACAATTTATGGAGAACAAAAGCACGATAGGTTAAGAGATTGGATTTCCAAACCTAAGAGCAATGGTTATGAGGCTCTCCACTTCACTGTTCAAGCAAATAATGGAAGATGGGTAGAGGTTCAAATAAGAAGCCAAAGAATGGATGAGATTGCTGAAAAGGGTTTGGCTGCACATTATAAATACAAAGAAGTTAAGGAGGGGGAGTTAGACGAGAAATTAGATAATTGGTTGGAAAAAGTTAGAGAGCTTTTGGATAACCAGTCTGATAATGCAATTGACTTTGTTAATGATTTTAAGTTAAATTTAGTTATTGATGAAATCACTACTTTCACTCCAAAGGGAAAGGTGATTATTTTGCCAAAAGGTTCAACCGTTTTAGATTTTGCTTTCAATGTTCATACTCAATTAGGCATAAACTGTATGGGAGCAAAGGTGAACTATAAGGTTGTAACTCTTAATCATAAATTAAAACCATCTGACCAAGTAGAAATAATAACTTCTAAAATATCACATCCAAAAGAAGAATATCTATCCTTTGTTAAGACTTCCAGAGCAATTCAAGGAATAAAAAACTATTTAAGAGATTATCGAAAAGGATACTTTGATGAGGGTGTAGATAAGTTAAAGAAGATGTTCTTAGAATTAGACGTAGATTATAATAATGAAAACGTTGATAAATTAAGCAAATATGTTGGCATTGCTCAGCAAATAGACTTCTATTATAAGGTTGCTAAGGATGAAATCTCAATAGAGGATATTAGACTTTGTTTTGATAAGAGGAAGGCTAAGAACTCGACCTGGATGTTTCTTAAAAATCCTTTCTCAATAAGAAGAGATAGAAACGAAGATAAGCTAACCTTAAAAGATGAAATCAAAAATCAAATTGAGAATAATCCCGAACAAGTTGTTATAAGACAAAATATGGAGAATCTTAAATATGTAACTGCATCATGTTGTCGCCCTGTTCCAGGAGATGATATCATTGGTTTAATTAGGGAAAACTCCATTGAGGTGCATAGAACATCTTGCATAAAGGCCGTTGATGAGATGTCTAAATTTGGTCATAGGATAATTAAAGCTAAGTGGCGTGAGAACGAAAAAATAACTTTCTTAGCTGGGATTAGGTTTAAGGGCATTGACAGAAGAGGACTTTTGCAAGAACTAACAGGAGTTGTTTCCGAAGGATGGAATATCAACATTAGGGGTCTTGCTGTGGAAAGTAGTGAGGGTTTGTTTGAAGGAACGATAATGGTTTATATTTACGATGCCCAACAGCTTAATAAACTAATCAAAAACATAGAAAGCATTGACGGAATTCAAAGTGTAAGAAGAATTTAATAATTAAAATAAAACATGACAAAAAAACATATATTGTTCTTAATTTCCTTAATCCTTATAGGCCTTACTTCAATAGGTCAGGAAGCAAGGCAAAAAAACATTAGAATAAATGGCTATATGTACGATTCCAAAACAAGGGAAACGCTAATAGGAGCAGCTATTTATGATATGAATAGTAAGATTGGAACATCATCTAATAACTACGGATTCTATTCAATTTCCATTCCTAAGGGAGAGGCAGAGTTTTTCGTTTCCTATGTAGGCTATGAGAAGATACTTCTCAAATACAATTTCACGAAAGACACCACAATAAACATATATTTACAGCCATCCAGTTCAACCCTTAAAGAGGTTGTGATTGAAGATAGGAGTGTTGCAAAAAGATTTATTGAAGACCCAACACCAGGGAAGATAACCATAAACCCACTTACAATAATCTCTCTGCCTTCCATTGGTGGAGAGAGTGACCTTTTGAAATCCTTGCAACTAATGCCAGGTGTTAAGAGTGGAACAGAGGGAACAACAGGACTTTATGTTAGAGGAGGGAATATGGATCAAAACCTATATCTAATTGATGGAATACCAATTTATAACCCAAACCACTTAATGGGATTTATCTCAACTTTCAACACAGATGCAATTAAGAATATTGAATTCTACAAAGGATCATTTCCGGCAAGATATGGGGGAAGAGCTTCTTCGGTTGTGGATGTTAGAATGAAAGATGGTAATAATGAAAAAATACGTGGAGAGGTCAGCGTAGGCCTAATTTCTGCTAAGCTAAATATTGAAGGACCAATTATTAAAGATAAAACCACTTTTAGCATTTCTGGAAGAAGAACCTATATAGATTTATTAACCAGACCACTAGTTGCTTACATTAACAGAACAGAAGGTACTGATGCTGATTTTGCATATTTCTTTAGTGATTTAAATGTAAAGCTACATCATAAGTTTTCTCCAAGCAATAGGTTAACAGGAAGTTTGTATTGGGGAGATGATAAGTTTAATTTTAGCTCAGCAGAAAAAAGCATGAACTATTCTGACAAAAACACAGCAAATGTTAAGTGGGGTAATCTAATAGGCACAATTGATTGGGCTTATGAAATAAATAATAGACTTTTCTCCAACCTTTCAGTTTCTTATAATAGATACCGATCTAATATGGGTTCAATTCTTGAAAATAAGAATATAGATGGACAAACGAATTATAAATTTGATTTTAGTTTTCTTTCAGGCATTGAAGATTGGTCAGTAAAAAATAACTATAATTTCTATTTGAATGGATGGAACTCGATTAACTATGGCGTAAACTATACCTATCATACATATTCTCCAGAAATAACATCAATTTCTACTTTCGAGGGTTTAGGCTCAATAGACCAATATAATGTAAATAATAGGGTTTATGGCAATGAAGTAATAGTTTATATTGAGGATGAAATGAACTTCACTGAAAAGTTCTCAATCAACCCAGGTCTTCACTACAATATGTT
>JAGNRX010000099.1 GCA_017988355.1 Bacteroidales bacterium
ATCATCACCAATATGTTCCATAATCATCTTGCCTGCATCAAACTTAGCATCTTTAGCATCTGAAGCAATTGCACTTATTTGCAAACTAAATAGTATCGTTAATAGTAATAGTATTCTTTTCATAATTAAATCAATTGAATTGGCAAATTTAGAAAATTAATTTCATAATAAATCTAAAACGGATTATTATTTTCTAAAATTCGTACATTAAATTACATCCTCTTGTTGTTGTATTGTCTATTCTTCCTAAGAGTTCAAAGCTATTATCGGCAAAGGTTTTTCCTAAATCCTCTGTTTCAATAAATGAACAAGAATATATATTAGCAAGGTCTATCACATTAATCCCTCCTGTTTTCATATTGCCAATATAGGAAAGGGGGTCATAAGTATCTCTAATAATTACTTTCATATGTTTTGGGCAGAAGAATATTCCATCTGATTTTGAATAGGCTTGAGAAAAGAGTTCACTCATTCCATATTCGGAAGCTATGCTTTTAAGAGAAAAACCCTCACATAGGATTTCGTGAAGAGAGTTTCTGATTATCTCCTTTCTTCTTCCCTTCATTCCTCCTGTTTCAAAAACAATTGTATTCTTTAGGCTCAGCTTTTCAATCTCAATCAAATCCAAAAGAGCATAAGTTACTCCAAAGAGAATTGTTTTAATATTCTTTTGTTCTAATTCTTTTAGCTTTTGAATCACACCTTCGAGAGAGTCTTGATAAAATCCACTTTCCTTATATTTTGATTTTTTAATAAGATTGTCTATCATATAGACTAAGGAAGAGTTTCCTTGCTCTAAGTAGTTTGGTAAAAGTGCAATAAAACAATAGTCCTCAACTTTTGAATAAAACTCCTCAAAACATTTAATGAAACTTCTTTCGTAGATTTCAAGGTCGTAGATATAGTGTTTGCTTGTTTGAAGTCCTGTTGTGCCACTGCTTTTGAAAAAATGAACACTCTCTTCTTTTCTAAAGCTAATAACATCATGTGTTTTGAAGAAAGAAATAGGAAGAAATGGTATTTGAAAAATTGATTTTACTTCTCTTGGATTAACTTTCATTAGATTAGACCAAAGATTATAAACCTTATTATTCTCGTATTGAAAATGGAAAACCTCAAGAGCTAATTCCTCAAATTCAATCTCATTCTTAATACTAAAGATTCTATTAATTAATTCTTTCATTTATAGTAATCGTTGATATAGGTTTTTATTGTAAATTTGCACCTAATAATTGCAAAGATATGAAAAATACACTTTCCTCACGCCGATTTATTATTATGGGTATTTTTATCACTGTGGGGATAATATATATAATACGTTTACTTTTCCTTCAAGTCTTTGATGACTCCTATGCTCAACTTGCCAACCGTAATGCTCTACGTTTCGTTACTCAGTATCCTGCTCGTGGTTTAATCTATGATAGAAATGGAGAATTGCTTGTTTATAATGAACTTGTCTATGACCTTATGGTTATACCTCGACAAGTTAAGGATTTAGACACTGCGCTTTTATGTAAATTGGTGGGAATTGACAAAGAGCAATTTCTAACAAGGATGGAGAAGGCAACCAAATATTCTACCTATGCCCCTTCATCTTTTGAGAAACAAATTTCTAAAGAAGACTTTGGGCCAATTCAAGAAAAGCTATTTATGTTTTCAGGTTTCTTTGCTCAAAGTAGAACCCTAAGATACTATCCTCATTCAGTTGTTAGCCACGCCTTAGGTTATGTTGGTGAGGTTAATGAGAATATGATTAAGAAAAACCCATACTATAAAAAAGGCGATTATATTGGTATGAGTGGTTTAGAGAAATACTATGAAGAAACTCTTAGAGGAGAAAAGGGAAGCAAGATAACCTTAGTTGATGTGCATAATAGGGAGAAAGGGAGTTTTCAGAATGGTAAATATGATACGGCATCAGTTGCTGGGCTCAATCTTTATTCGTCTATTGATTTGGAGCTACAAAAATATGCTGAGCAAATTATGGCAAATAAAAGAGGTTCAATAGTTGCAATTGAACCCTCAACAGGAGAAATCCTTTGCTTTGTTTCTGCTCCTTTTTACGACCCTAATCTTTTGGTTGGAAGAGTTAGAGGGAATAATTATATGAAACTTCTACATGACCCTTCAAAACCTCTTTTCAATCGTGCATTAATGGCTGAATATCCACCTGGCTCTATTTTTAAAGTTGCTCAAGCAATGATAGCTCTTGATATGGGGGTTATTAGTCCTGAAACAGGATTTGCTTGTGATAGGTCTTTGGTTGGTTGTCATAATCACCCTTCGGCAACAAGCGTTAGGGACGCAATAAAGATGTCTTGTAATCCTTATTTCTACAGGGTATATCAAAGAATTATCCAGCAAAATAACCCCCTAACAGGAAAGGGAGATAGTAAGTATGGGTTATCCGTTTGGGATGATGAAATGTATAAGATGGGCTTTGGAATAAAGCTTGACATTGACCTTCCAGACTCCAAATCAGGTTTTATTCCAGACACTGCCTTCTATAGTAGGATTTACAAGGGCGACAGCTGGAACTTCTACACTATCTATTCCAATTCAATTGGGCAAGGAGAGGTTGGAGTTATTCCTCTTCAGATGGCAAACTTTGCTGCAATTGTTGCAAATAGAGGTTGGTATATTACACCCCACCTTGTTAAGTATTTTGGAGATGAGAACAAGAAAAAGAGAAATACAAAATATGTTCAAAAACACTTAACAATGATTTCTAAAGATAATTGGAATATTGCTGTTGAAGGGATGTATGGTGTTGTTCATGAAGGAGGGGGAACGGCAAGAAGGGCAAGAATTGATGATATTGCAGTTTGTGGAAAGACCGGAACAGTTCAAAATGCTGGTGCAGACCATTCTGTCTTCATTTGCTTTGCACCAAAAGATAATCCTAAGATAGCTATTTCAGTTTATATTGAAAATGCTGCTGGAGGTGGTGGAACTTGGGCTGCACCAATTGCAAGTTTAATTGCTGAGAAGTATATTAGAGGAGAGGTTTTGAGAAAAGATGTTGAGAAAACCTATATGGAAGCTGCACCTTGTCAAACACTTCCTCTAAGAAAATACTTACCCAAAACAAAGGCAGAATCAGAATAAAATTAAATTGAGAACAAACAAATAATGGAAAGAAGAGAAAGAGGCATATTAGAGAATATTGATTGGGGAACAATATTAATTTATTTTTTATTAGTTTTTATTGGCTGGATAAGTATCTATTCTGCTGTCTTTGATGAAAATCATAGTAGCATCTTCGATTTGGGAACTCGCTATGGAAAGCAAATAATTTGGATAGGAGCTTCTGTTTTGATTGCTCTTTTTATAATAGTTATCGATCCAAAATTCTTTTCTCAAACTGCTTTTGTTTGGTATGGCTTATTCATTATTATGCTTTTAGCTGTTTTGGTGATAGGCACAGAAACCAAGGGAGCAAAAAGCTGGTTTGGTGTTGGTGATTTTGGTATTCAACCCTCAGAATTTGCAAAAGCCACAACAGCACTCGCCTTAGCTAAAATCCTTTCGGGAATTGATGTCGATATGAAAGACCTTAAGACTAAGATTTATGCAATTACAATTATTGCAATCCCTATGATTTTAGTTCTACTACAAAACGATACTGGCTCTGCACTTGTTTTCTTTATTTTTGTTTTAGTACTTTTCAGAGAGGGTCTATCTCTTTCTGTTCTTATTTTTGGAGTAGTTGCCATCATTTTATTTATACTTGCCCTACTTATCAACACCTATTTATTAATTGGTATTCTCTTTGTCGTAACTATACTTCTTTGGCTACTTTTTCGCTCAAGGAAGGTTTCAATTTTCTTATTCTTAGGGCTCTTCGTTCTTGCCTCAGGAATAGTTTACTCTGTTGATTATGTTTACGATAATGCCTTAGGTGCTCACCAAAAAGACAGAATAGAAGTGCTTTTGGGTCAAAAAAAGGATCCACAAGGAGTTGAATATAATGTTAACCAATCAAAAATAGCAATTGGTTCAGGTGGTTTCTTTGGAAAAGGATTTCTAAAAGGCACCCAGACTAAATATAATTTTGTTCCAGAGCAAGACACCGACTTTATCTTCTGCACGGTTGGCGAAGAGTGGGGTTTTCTTGGTTCTGCCTTTGTTGTTGGATTATTTTTGACCCTAATGGTTAAGTTAGTGAAGATGGCAGAAAGGCAACGCTCAAGATTTTCAAGAATTTATGGCTACTGCGTGGCTGCAATCATCTTTGCCCACTTCTCCATCAATATTGGGATGACAATTGGACTTCTTCCCGTTATTGGAATCCCCCTACCCTTCCTCAGCTATGGAGGTTCTTCCCTTATTTCATTCACATTCCTACTCTTTATTTTCATAAGACAAGATGCCTCAAGGATGGATTTAGTATAGAGGAAACAAGGGCGAAATTCTTTCTTTGATTCATTTTCCTAACGCTGTGCTTGAGTATTACGGTTTTTGTACTACCTTTGTTTCTTCTATTTGATTGAAAAATAGGATGTCAATATTAATAAAACAAAGCAGGGAATGAAATTAACCTTTAAGTCTATAAGTCTATCTTTTTTGTTTGTACTAATAAGTTTTTCTTCAATTGCTCAAGGCATAGAGGGAAAGGTCTTTGATGAAAACAAGAAACCACTTCCCTATGTTAATATACATAAGATGAGTAGTAGCGTTGGGGTTGCAACTAATTTGGATGGGTTCTATTCTTTGAACTTACCTGTTGGAAAACATGTGATTGAATATAGAATGATTGGTTATAAGCCTATTATTGACACGATTTATGTTAGAGAAGGGAAGAAAACAAGAAAGAATTATACGCTTGAAGAAGAAATTGTTGAGTTAAGCTCTGTTGAAGTCACATACGGAGAAGACCCTGCTATCCCAATAATAAAAAAGGTTATCGAGCAAAGAGAGAAACACTTAAATGAATATCAGAAATATACTAACCAGAATTTCACTAAGTCTATTTTCAAATTTACAGGACATACGTTAGGAGATAGAATTTTAGGAATAAAACTATCTTTAGAACAAAGGATTGAGATAGATTCAATGATTAAGACAAATTACATGAAAAATGATGGCTTCTTCTATACATCGGAAGCAGAAACTAAGCTATATAAGGATAAGAGCAAGCAAAAAGAGGTTATGGTTTC